>JAIXVS010000132.1 GCA_027482795.1 Rhodobacter sp. | reverse complement strand
CGCAGCGAGTAATGATCGAAACTGCCGTCATCGTTCAAGATGGGCTTGACCATCACCACATCACCCACGGCCACCAAATCGGCGGGCACGCGCGCGGTGCGCCCGCGCGAGCCATCGGCGTTTAGTTTGCGCGCCCAAGTTACGTCTTTTCCGGGGATGACAGGATCGCCCAAGGTTTCCCCTTCAATCCCCAGCCGCGCGGTTTCATCGCCAAGTTCCAGCACCACGGCGGCCTGCCACTGTGCCACATCGCGGGGCAGATCAACCACTTCGGACAGGGCTTTGCGCCATGCGCCCTCGTCCCCCAACACCTCGGCTGGTAGGGTCTTGCCCGTGCCGCGCCACAGGCCTTGGTTGCGGTCAAACTTTTCCAGCCCCTTTTGCAGCGCGCGGGCGGCGATTTTCTGCAATTCGGGGTCTGCTGTGGCGCGAATGGTCAGACCGCCGCCGAAAAACTCTTCCTCGCCAAAGCTGGTGGACAATTGGCGGCGAATTTCGTCGGTAAAGTAATCGCGCGGGGGCAGAGATTGGCGGTAGGCGGGATAATCGCCGTTTTGCACCGACAGCAGCGGGGCGGCAATGGCACCGTCATAGGCGGCCTGATCGATAAAGCCGTTTTGCAGCATTTCGTTCAGCACGTAATTGCGCCGCTCTAGCAGGCGCTCGCGGTCATCGACGGGGTGATAATCGGACGGCGCTTTTGGCATGGCGGCAAGGGTCGCGGCCTCGTGCGGGGCCAAATCTTCCAGCGATTTGTTAAAATAGGTTTGCGCGGCTGCGGCCACGCCATAGCTGTTTTGGCCCAGAAAAATCTGGTTCAAATACAGCTCTAGGATTTTGTCTTTGGTCAGGGTTTCTTCGATGCGCGAGGCAAGGATCAGTTCTTTGACCTTGCGTTCCACGTTGCGCGAGCCGTCTAGAAGAAAGTTCTTCATCACCTGCTGAGTGATGGTGGATGCGCCGCGCAGGTTTTGCCCGCGCGAGGTGATCGCATCGCGCAGCGCCGATGCCATCGAGGTGACATCATAGCCCGCATGGGTGTAAAAATTCTTATCTTCTGCCGAAATAAACGCGTCTTTGACCAGTTTGGGAATGTCTTCGCTGGGCACAAACAGGCGGCGCTCTTGCGCGAATTCGTCAATGATGCGCCCCTCGCCCGAATAGATGCGGCTGATGGTGGGGGGGGCGTATTGCGCAAGGCTTTCGTGGCTGGGAAGCCCATCCGAATAGACCCAAAACACCCCGCCCAGCGAGATCGCGCCAAAAAACACCGCCAAGGTGATATTGCTGAAAATCGAGCCGATGATGCCCAAAACAAATCTGATCACGCAGGTTCCCCAATTGGCAGGGCGGCAGGCATAGCTGGGCCTTTCGCGCCCGCGCCTTATAGGGCTGGCACGGCAAAAGGTCAAAGCACTATCGGGGTGTTGGCCCTTGATCGGCGACAATCCCGCAGGGGGTATGGGTTAAAGTGGGGGCCCTTGCGCCCTACGGCGCGGCCTAGGATTGCGCCCTAAGGCGCGGGGGGTCTTGCGCGCTCGGCTGCGGCCCATGCCAGAACGCCTGTCTTGATTGCCTCTGCCATGCGCGCGCGCCATGCGGGATCGGTCAAATTGGCGCGATCAGAATCGGATGACAGGAACCCCAGTTCCAGCAGAACCGATGGGATGTCAGGCGATTTGAGCACCGAAAACCCCGCCGTTTGCCGCGCATTGCGGTGCATTTTGATATCTGCCGCCTTGATCGCGCTTTCAAGCGCCTGCGCCAAGCGGCCCGTGCGCGGGGTGGTTTCCAGACGCGCCATATCGATCAGAACGCGCGCAATCAGATCATCTTGCGCGGTTAAATCCACGCCCGCGAGCAAATCATCGCGGTCATGCCGTTCGGCCAAGGTTTGCGCAGCCTCGTCCGTGGCCTCCTCTGATAGGGTGTAAATCGTGGCCCCTTTCGCCGCCCCTTCGGCCAAAGCATCGGCGTGCAGCGAGATGAACACATCGCCCGCAGCAGCGCGGGCGATGGACACGCGCTCTTCTAGGGGCACAAAGATGTCGTCCTCGCGGGTCATCACCACCTGCACTTCGCCTGTGCGCAGGAAAACCTCTTTAAGCTCGCGCGCGAAGGTCAGCATCAGGTTCGCTTCTGACAGGCTGCCCTGCTCGGCCCCGGGGTCAAGGCCACCGTGACCTGGGTCTAGCACCACAATCAACGGCCCTGTGCGCTGCGATAAGGGCAGGCGCGGCGGGGGCAGGTCGGCGGCGCGGGGCAGCGCCCATTCGGGCGGCTCTGGCAAGGCGGCGGCGGCGGCAAATTCGCCGTCTGTGGCAGCCCGCAAGGTGACGCCCACCCTTGCCCCCGCGTCTGACGTGGCCATTTCGCTGCGCGCAACCACCATGGGACTGGGCAAATCGATCACAAGGCGCGACCATGTTGGGCGAAACACGCCCGCGCGCAGGCCAAGGATGGCATCGCTGTCCACGGGCAGATCGGCAAGGTTTGACCAATCAACTTCGCGAAAATCCAGCAACAGGCGCGGCGGGGCATCCAGCACCCGCACCCGCCATGGCACGGATTGGCTAAGGGTCAGCGTGACGGCCAGACCATCGCCGACGGCGGAAATTTCCGAAGCATTGGCATCCAGCCTAGCCAATGCCGAAAGCGCGCCGTCTTGCGCCATGGCAGGAGGGGCGGCAGCGGCTGCGGCAAGGGCGGTGCACAGGGCAAGGATAATGCGGGCAAAGCGGATCATGTCCGCAGTATCGCCGCCCGCGCCTGCGTTGTAAATCGGCCAAGGGATGCAATCTGGCCGCTTCACATTCCCGCGAAGGGGCTGACTGCTGCGTTTTGTCAGGGTTGATCTTATCGCCCCTGCCCCTATGCTGGCGCAAATTGACAAAAGGTTTCCCATGCGCCCGATCCTACTTGCTGCTGCTTTAACACTCGCACCGCTGCCCGCCCTTGCCCAAGACATGAGCGAGGCCGAACGCGCCGCCTTTCGCGCCGAGGTGAAGGCTTATCTGATGGAAAACCCCGAAGTGATTATGGAGGCAATCGAGGTGCTTCAAGCGCGCCAAGATGCAGCCGAAGGGGCGGAAGATTTGGCGCTGGTGCAAACGCACAAGGATGCGCTGTTCAGCGATGGCGCATCATGGGTGGGCGGCAACCCTGATGGCGATATCACCATCGTGGAATTTACCGATTACCGCTGCGGATACTGCCGCAAAGCCTTTACGGAAATTGAAGAATTGATCAAGTTTGATGGCAATATTCGCTTTGTTGTCAAAGAGTTTCCAATATTGGGGGATGCTTCGGTGATCTCGGCGCGTTTTGCGATTGCAGTGCTGCAATTGCACGGGGGCGATGCCTATAAGCGCGCGCATGACGGGCTGATTACCCTGCGCGGCGAGCCTGATGAGGCGACACTGACGGCGCTGGCGGGCGATCTTGGTTTGGACGCGGCCCCTTTGCTGGCCCGCATGGCCGCGCCCGAAGTGGACGCGGTGATTGCCGCCAACCACGCGCTGGGTGATGCCTTGCGCATCAGCGGCACGCCAACCTTTGTGGTGGGCGGCCAAATGTTACGCGGGTATTTGCCGCTAGAGGCGATGCAAGAGGTTGTGGCGGCTGAACGGGGTTAGGTTTGGGCGCGGCTGATTATTCAGCCGCGGCCTTTTCCGCCTCAAGCTTTTCCAATTCTGCCGCCTTCGCCGTGACCAGTTCAACGATATGCTCGATCATACCTTCGTTGTTCTGGGTATGGCTTTGCTTGCCAGCCATATAAATCATACCCTTGCCCGCGCCGCCGCCTGTAAAGCCGATATCGGTCATCAGCGCCTCGCCCGGGCCGTTTACAACGCAGCCGATGATCGACAGGCTCATCGATGTGGTAATATGCGCAAGGCGGTCTTCCAGCGCCGAGACGGTTTTGATCACGTCAAATCCCTGACGCGCGCAGGAGGGGCAGGAAATAATGGTGACGCCGCGATGGCGCAGGCCAAGGGATTTCAGGATTTCAAAACCAACCTTCACCTCTTCCACAGGGTCGGCAGACAGCGACACGCGGATCGTATCGCCAATGCCGCCCCACAGCAGCATCCCCAAACCAACGGATGATTTCACCGTGCCCGAAGTCAGCCCGCCCGCCTCGGTTATGCCCAGATGGATGGGCGCATCGGTGGCCCCTGCCAGTTGCTGATAGGCAGCGGCTGCCATGAAGACATCGGAGGCTTTGACCGAAATTTTGTATTCGTGAAAATCATTGTCTTGCAGCAGCTTGATATGATCAAGGCCTGATTCCACCATCGCATCGGGGCAAGGCTCGCTATATTTGTCCAAAAGATGCTTTTCCAAACTGCCCGCATTGACCCCAATGCGGATAGAACAGCCGTGATCTTTCGCCGCTTTGACCACTTCGGCCACGCGCTTGGCATCGCCAATATTGCCAGGGTTGATGCGCAAACAGGCGGCCCCTGCCTGCGCCGCCTCGATCGCGCGTTTGTAATGGAAATGAATGTCGGCGACGATGGGCACGGGGCTTTCGGCGCAAATCTCGCGCAGGGCGCGGGTGCTGTCCTCGTCTGGGGTGGACACGCGCACAATATCGGCCCCAGCAATGGCACAGCGCTGGATTTGTTCGATGGTCGCCGCCACATCGGTGGTTAGCGTATTGGTCATGGTTTGCACCGAAATGGGCGCATCCCCGCCCACCAAAACCTTGCCGACACGGATTTGCCGCGATACGCGGCGTTCGATATTGCGCCAAGGGCGAATGGGATTGTGGGTCATGGTCTACCTATGTTTTGGCCACAGGATAGGCATCGCTGCGCAAAAGGCAATCGCCTGCGCACGCACTATTCCGTGGTAGAGATAGGCAGTGGCATCGGCGCCAACGCCGCCCCATTTTCTGCCACAAAGCCCGGCAGATCGACATCAAGGCTGGGGTCGGCCAAAGTATAGACCGACGTCACCGCCTGCACCGAGAGATCCACATCGCGCACCACTTCTGGCCCGCGCGAGGCTGGGCCATATGTTTTATCGCCAATCGCGAAATAAATCGCGCTGGAATTGCCCGCCTTTAGGCGCGGGGCCACTTCAAGGGCGGGCACGGCATAACGCTCGCCCGCATCAAGAATTTTTTCGAACAAAACGGTGCCATCGGCAGCGGTTACGCTGATCCAGCTGGGCCGCACGGCCAAAACTTCGACCAATTCAGGCGCGGCCACAACCTGCACCTGTTCTACCGTGGCGTCTTTGGGCACAATACTTGTCGCAACTGTATCGCGCGGGTCGATTGCCGAAATTGGGCCATCGCGCGCAATCAGAATAGGGACATCCAGCGCTTCGGGCTGGGCGATGCGGGCTGCGGTTTCGTCACTGCTGCGGGGCAATTGCGGTGCCGTCAGTGCCGAACCCGCCTGCGCGACAGGATCAAGTGCCACCGCAGTCTCGCTTGGGGCTGGGCCCAAAGCAGCAGGGGCATCGGCAACAATTGTGGGTGCCTGTTCGATGGGGGCAAGTTGCACCATCTGCACCTCGCGCAACAGCGACCAGCCACCATAGGCCAGCCCACCGATCACGGCCAAAAGCACCGCAATTTGCCCCAAAGCCCCAGGTTCTAGCCAACCCATGTTTGATTGCGGCTGGCCAAGCCCAGCGGGGTTAAACACCGATCCGCCTGTTGCCGCGCTTTTGGCGCGCACAGCAACAACGGCAGGGGTCGAGGCTGCGGGCGATAGGCCATGTGCGGGCACAAAGCCCGTCTCGCGGCAGAATTGCGCAAAACTATCTTCGGCGTTCATCCCCAAATAGCGCGCATAAGACCGCACGTAGCCCGCAATGAAACTGGGCGCTTCAAAAGCAGCTAAATTTCCGTTTTCAATCGCCGACAAATAGGCCGATTTGATGCGCAGGTCCCGTTCGATATCAAGCAAGGATTTGCCCAAAGTCGCCCGCTCGCCCCGCATAGCATCACCAAGGCGAATCTCAAAATCGTCAAACCCTTTCAGGGTGACGGAGTCTTCCGTAGGCGGTGTGGCGAAACGGCCAAGCATCAGGGAAATCCAAACGAAATGACGTGACTAAGTTGGGTTGCGCGAAATGTATGCGTGTGCATGTGTTGTTGTGGAAAACGTTGTCACAATCAAGTTATTTTCGCGGCGACGGTTGAATTCATAGGCGAAATGCCGAAAAAGATGGCGGCTTTTCGCCTATGGTTGCGCGCAGTCGGGGTGGGGTCAACCACAGACGGCAGGGCTATTTCGGTGCGATTTCTAGAATCACCACGCAATCGGCCGCGCCCTGCTTGGCCTTCTGGCAGCCGTCCACAGCATTGGCCGCCGCAGTGGCGGCATCTGGCAACCCGCCCAGCGCGACAACCGACGCAGCAGGCACGCCATCTTTGACAAAACCATCGTCTGGGCTGGCGGCCATAGCGGCAAAGCCGTTCGGCTCGGGTACAAACAAGGCTAGCGCGTCTTGCGAGGTCAGCACCAAGCGCAAAATACTCAGGTCATCCTCGGTTAAAAACGGCTGGACATGCATGGTGACGGTGTATTCGCCCAAGGTCGCGGTTTCAGTGGCAACTTCGGCACGGGCGGGCGCGGCCAACATCGCGGCGGCGACAAAGGTGGTTAATCCCAAAGTGGTAATGTGCTTTGCTTGCATTCTGGCAGCCCTCAAATTAACGATTGTGTATCGCCCCGCCTTTAGCAAAACCTGTGCCAAAGTCCTAGGGGTGATTTCGCTTGCGGCGTTAAACTGCCGCACCGTTTTAACCCAAATTTTGGCAGGATGCCCATGTCCGATACCGCCCCCCTTATCCCCGTTCTGGCCCAGATCGACAGCGCACTGCCCAGCGCCTTGGATCGATTGCTGGATCTTTTGCGCATTCGGTCCATTTCCACCGATCCCGCCTATGCGGGCGATTGCATTCAGGCTGCCGAATGGCTGGTGAAGGATCTGGCATCTTTGGGGTTTGATGCCGCCGTGCGCCCCACGCCGGGCCATCCGATGGTTGTGGCAACGGGGGGGAGCGGTGGCCCGCATTTGCTGTTTTACGGCCATTACGATGTGCAGCCTGTTGACCCGCTAAACCTGTGGGCGCGCGACCCCTTTGATCCTGCCATTGAAGACACTGCCAAGGGCCGCGTTATACGCGGGCGCGGGGCATCGGACGATAAGGGCCAGTTGATGACCTTTCTTGAGGCGCTGCGCGCATGGCGCGCGGTGCATGGCGCCCTGCCCTGCCGCCTGACGATCTTTTTAGAAGGCGAGGAGGAATCCGGCTCGCCTAGCCTGATCCCGTTCATGCAAGAAAACGCCAAGGAACTGGGCGCGGATTTGGCGCTGATCTGCGATACGGGCCTGTTTCAAAGTAGGTCACCTGCCATAGTCACCATGCTGCGCGGGTTGATGGGCGAAGAAGTGACCATTACAGGGCCAAACAAAGACCTGCATTCGGGCATGTATGGCGGGCTTGCGATCAACCCCATTCGCGTGCTGACCCGCGTGCTGGCGGGGCTGCATGATGATATGGGGCGGGTGACGCTGAACGGCTTTTATGACGGGGTCGGTGATTTGCCCGACGATATTGCCGCGCAGTGGCAGGCCTTGGCGTTCGACCATGCGACGTTCCTAGGCGATGTTGGCCTGTCGGTCCCTGCGGGCGAAGACAGCGCCACGCCCTTGCAGATGATCTGGTCGCGCCCCACGGCGGAAGTGAACGGCATTTGGGGCGGCTATACGGGGGATGGGTTTAAAACCGTGCTGCCATCCAAGGCCAGCGCCAAGGTATCCTTCCGCCTTGTGGGCAGCCAAGACCCGAATGCCGTGCGCGAGGCGTTTCGCGCCTATGTCCGCGCCGCCCTGCCTGCCGATTGCAGCGTGGAATTTCACGCCCATGGGGCATCGCCTGCAGGGCATATGTCGGTCGCCCATCCCGCGTTCGAAGCCGCCCGCGCGGCATTGGCCGATGAATGGGGCACCCCCGCCGCCTATGTTGGTTGTGGCGGGTCGATCCCGATTGCGGGGTATTTCAAAACCTATTTGGGTATGGACGCGATGCTGGTTGGCTTTGCCAAAGATGATGACGCCATCCATTCGCCCAATGAGAAATACGATGTGGAAAGTTTCCACAAAGGGATTCG
>JAIXVS010000284.1 GCA_027482795.1 Rhodobacter sp. | reverse complement strand
GAGGTATTTGGCTTTACTGCCAGTGGCTTTGCCCCTGTTGTCCGCAAAGTACTTGAGGTTGTCATAACTTAGGTCGATGAGTTGATCCGCGCTGAGCTTTGCAAAGGGTGATGCCTTTTGTGCTTTGGGGTCTTGTAGCACCCAAAGTGGCATGTCCAATGTCATCGCATAGTCACAGTACCTGTCCAGCCAGCGCAAAATGCGGTCGCGTATGGACACATTGGTTGTCCAAAGTGCAGCTATGGCATTGGGGTCATTTTGCTGTTTGCGCCAGTCTTTGACCGCTGCCAATTTGCCAGTGCCAATTTGGTAGCCGCCGCTGTCGCCAACAACTACCGTGTCAATGCCGCGCTGTGACACCATGTCCGGCGTACGTATTTGGGCGCGGTCAAACTGCCCTGCGCTGTACAGCACATACTTGCAGTGCCAAAGCCGACTGTTGGGATCAAGGAAATCTAAGTCTTTCAGCATTAGCCCGTTTGGCAAAACGCCGCCACGCACAGTTGCTGGATCACGCATTGGGAAGGCAGCGTAACCTTGCTGCAAGCTGGGCAAGTACACAGCATAGTCTTTGTATTGGGTGCTAAGATTTTCACCCTCATTTTCTTGGGTCATGTCAGCCACCATATGGCGTGAAAACGGTTACATCGCGCTTGCCAGCTGTATCTGCTGCTGGAATGTAAGTTTCGTATTCAGCTAAATCGGTTGTATAACTGACCCGCAGCACATTTGCATTGCCCTGAATGCTGACATGCTGGCTGGTAATGGGCAAACTGGGCAGCGTTGCAAACACAAGCGCCAAGTCTCTAGCGTTGGCCGTAAAGCTGTAATCGGCAGCTTGTGCGGTAAGGGCAGTACCTGCTGTATAGGGCAGCTTGTAGCTTTCGGCGTAGCCCTTTTCTTTTGCATCCCACCAGTATGCTAACTCAAGCTCGGTGGCGCTGATGTTGAGCAGCAGGCTTTGAAACTGGGCTTTGTCAAAAAATCCACGTATTTTGTCAACGTAAGGGGTAGCACAAAGCGCATCAAATTCTCGCAGCCATTGCACCGTTGCGTCAATCCGCCAATCAAAAACCAGAGCGGCTGGGTCTGCAACTGCGGGATGGGTGTTAGTTTCTTTTGGCACACTGCCTTTGCTGTAGAAATACAGCTTGCGCTCATGTTTGGTGGCAGCATCGTTGAGTTGCAGAGCGAAACGAGTGAGTGTTTTTGTTGGTTCTGGTTTAAGCCCAAAATCAGGTTCTGCTGTGTACAGGCTCAGCTTTTCTTGGTTCAAAAGCTCGCGCTCGATCCAGCTTCTGTCTTCGCCGCGCAATATCGCCTCAGCGTCAACCCCTTCAAACTGCTTATGTGGGCGCACATAGGTAACAAGACTGGCTTCAGTTAATGCTTTACTGACCAGAAAATCGTTTGTGGCAGGGCGATAGCGCAAGCGTGTTGCTTGCTTAACGTTTTCGGTCTTTTTGACATCGTTGCCGTTTTCGTCTTTTGTTGTAACCTCACGCTCAACTTCGCTGTCGTCAAAGAAGCGTTTGCGGTACTTTTCAAGGCGTGCGGGCAGTGCATGGGGTTCAAGCGCCTCTGCAATCAAGCGCAAGCTGGGCGTTACCGCGCTGCGGCTGAGCTGAGTGCAAGCGTCTAGTGCCGCATTTACAAGCGCAGCATCGCTGTTTGTGCCGATCACTTCAACTTGCCCGTTTGCGTTGCGCCGCCCCAGCATCACTACCAGATTATTGGCGTCTGCATGTGCGGTTGGAAGGCTTGCGATTGTTGCTTGGGCTGGGGCAGCGATTGCACTTACTAGCTTTTTGCTGAGTACGCTTTCAGCAGCTGGCGCTGTCGCTTGTGGCCGTCCACGCCGTTCTTCAGCCAAGCCATCACGTTCTTCAGCTTCAAGCTGTTCGGGTGTCATGTTTTGATCGCCGCGTAACGCACCAAGCCCGCCTTCATCTTTAATAAAGTTGATGAGGTCAGCACGTGCGTTGGCAGTATAAAGATGCGGGCGGTTTGTATGTTCTTCGTGCAGCGCAAGCAATGACCGCGCCCAGTTGCTCACTGTCGCCGCCTGCTTCTTGATGTCTATGTCCCAAACAAGCCTAACAAGCGGGTAAAAGTTCGGGCTGTTGCCACGTTTGCGTGTTTTGAGCGAGGCCGCTTTGTAAGCAGCGTCAAGGTAGCCTTTTTGTCCATCAGCAGCACGCCACCACAAGTAGGCATCTACAATGGCTTGGTGGAGCTGGTCTCTGCTGCTGCGGTAGGTGGCGGTTTGCGCCTGCGCTGCTTGTTTGAGAGCCGCAAGCTGGTCATCGAGTGTTTGGTTCATAGCAGCTCCTTACATCACTTATTGATGTAAGCTGCCTGCCCGCAGCCCCTGCGTCAAGCGCCACCTATAAGCCAAAAGGATAAATAGACAGGAGGGCTTTGAGCAAGAGTACTTTTGGCGGGGAAGTACTTAGAGTTTCGGGCAATGGGTTTGGACACACTACACATGCGGGCAAGTGAGTTTTTGAATGATGATTTTGCGCAGCCGTTGGGTTCGGTGCCAAACTTGCCTTGCGCTTGTGCTACCAAACGTGGCCCAAAGCGTAAACAGCAACCCAGCCTAGCTGCTCGCCAAAGCGCAGTTCAACCGCGCAAGCCCGTCAAGCCAAAATCGCCAGTAAAGCCAGTAGCCAGCCACCATAACAGCTTACAGAAATCCATGTCGGGCAAGCGCAAACGACAAGCTGGCCCCAGTCCTAAACGTGCATAGCGCGAATGCTTAGTAGTTGACCAGTTCAACCGCTGCCCGCAGTTTGTTTTCGTTCACGTCGATGTAGAGCATTGTAACCGCCAAGGATTTATGCCGAGCAGCAGCTTGTACAAGTCGTGCGCTTACGCCCTTATCCGCCAGCTCTGTAATAAACTGCCGTCTCCCGCTGTGGCTGCTAGCGCCAGCAATCCCAGCCGCGCTGTACAAATTCTGAAACAAATTGACTATGGTTTGGGGGGTAAAGCCGTTGCGCTTGGCGGAGTACAAAAGTTTGCGGGTGGGGTGGGCTATGTGCTTGGGGTAGGCGGCTGCATAGCGTTGCAGCTGTTGACGCAGCCGCTTGTTGACCATCACAGTGTTGCCCTCAGCGCCCTTGGTTTGGCTAGCATCCAAATAAATGGTATCACGTACTGCGCCTGTTTCATCATAAACGTTTTCCACACGCAAATTTGACATCTCGCATGACCTAAGCCCTGCGTAAAAGCTGAGCGCGACAAGTGTATGGTTGCGCACTGCGTGGCGCCGGCTGTCGATTACAGCCGCAAGCCGCTTGCGCTCCAAGTCCGTTAACAGCTTTGCCTGCTTTGCCATGTTTTCATCCCCTAAATGTTTGGTTTTCCACATAGCAACGATATTGCCACACATTTAGGTGGTCGATAGAAAAAGGCATGATCTGCAAAGTATTGAAAAGACGACTAATTCAGCAAAATGTGTGGTACTAGCAAATCTATAACATTTGGATCAATGGAGCGCCGCCACGCCATACTGCGTTGCCAAGTGCTGATGTAGATGATCTGCCAAGTGCTGCAAAATGCGCTGCTGCGCAGCATCTAAACCCGCGCTGCCTTGTGCAAGCTCCAAGTTGCGCACACAGCCAACCGCAGCCCGAACGCTAAAGTCGCGTCCGTAGTGCGCTTGCAGCGCGTACCAGTTTTTGTTCTTGCCCAAATAATTGGTGCTAAATGCTTCCGCTGTCCGTACAAGCCCTGCCTGCCGTAAGCCCTTATATGTCTGTTCTAATAAAGTCATCTGCGTCTCCTTCTAATATTTATTCGCTGCCTGTGTCAGTTAGTATGATGTTTTAATTGGATAAACGTAGGATTTGCAGCGTTTGGCCTAAACGCTGCTTCACCGATCGGTATTTTTGTCTGCTGCACTGCAAGCCGTAGCATCGCCCTGTCGCCTGCGTTGTGCGTCGCCTTAATCGTTGCCTTCGAGAGCCTTTAGTAATCTCCGCGTTAAACGCATGCCTTTTGTGATGCCTATAGTTTGTGCCTGATTTGCGTGTGAAAGATTGGTCAAAAATGTGCGTTCGCCTAGGGTGCCAAATTCATGCAGCGAATAGACGCTTGCAGCACCAAGTGAGCGAATCTCGCCAATATGCGAAGTTGCCCCTGATGTTTCCTGAAAATCTCTGTTCCAAAGCGTATGTGCTACAGCACAGAATTGCGGTAGAGGGCCAAGCGACTTAAACGCTATGTGGTAGTGCGTATTTTGACCGCTGCGCCCTTTGTGTAGGAAAGCAAAGCGTTCCACCCGCAAGCCAGATCGTATTTGCCGCTTTTCAAAGTAAACCCTGTCGAGAGTGTTTAAATATATAGATAAAATTCGCTCTGCTTTGTTTTCCACCAAATCATAGCCATTTTGAAATTTCAAAGTTGCGTATACGTCAACATTTGATCCAGCCATCCAATCTATGTGCGCTTGCCTCACCGCTTGCTTGTCCATGTTGTGCCCTCCACATTTATTTATCCTTTATGGCAAAATGCTGAGGCAAAAATTATGTTCGTTCTGTTTCTGATCGCGCGACGCAACTTAAGGATGTATCTAATTTGAAGTTAGATGGGAGAAATGAATGGGACACTTAGGAAAACTGAACTTCGCCGAATTTGCACGTAATGTGCAAACCGATCCTGTACTTGTGCGGCGTGACAAACTTTTGGCTGCGATTGCTGAACAGCAAAAGGTGCTTGCTGCGAAGATCGAAAGCAAAAGCTATACGGTTTCCGCAACGCGGACGCATAACGTGAACGGTGAAAAGGTTCGGGTGCAGGTTGAACGCACTGTGCGGGCTTGGTTTGTTGAACAAGGTGGCGGTTGGTATGTGCAATGCAAATATGGTGCACGTCCGCTGCGCTTAAGTGAAAAGGGCAATGCTGTCTTTGTTGCAAAACTCGATGCCGTTGCCGCAGTGCTCGAGGCTTTTAAACTTGCAGCAATGAGCGGTGAGATGGATGTGGCGTTAGCTAATACTGCTAAGCGCAAGTAAATCATGAAAATATTGGTCGGCGTGTTTACACGCCTGCCTTCCCGCCTGTTGTAACCATCCGCTTTCATTGATAGTGTGAACTTAAGGGTGCGCTGTTTGCTGCACCGCTAGTTACACATTAGTTACACATCGAGATTTTGTTCCTGTAACTAGTTGAAAAAGAAGGATAAAAAATGTTTGTAACTATGGAAAAGGAGTAGGCCGCAAGGCCGACCCTGATGCGATCTACCCGATTTGACATGGCCCTGCGTGGTGATGCGTCTTTGCAAGGCGCGGCGGCGATTGTGGTTTTTGGCCCGCAGGCCGAAGATGATTTATCCGCCCTGCCCCGCGACGCGGTGACTGTTGTTTCAGGATTTAAGCCCGATTACGACCATTTTGCGCGCCAAGGCTTTGCCATGGTGGCCGATGGTGCAGATGCGCCGCTGGCCGATTTGGCAATTGTTTGCCTGCCCCGTTCGAAACCTGCCGCGCGCGATATGCTGGCGCAGGCGGCGGGCCGTTTGCGCGCAGGCGGGCGGCTGATGCTGGACGGGCAAAAGACCGATGGCATTGTGGCCGTGCTAAAGGAACTGTCCGATTTGGGCGCAGATTTGGGCGAGGTTATATCAAAGGCGCATGGCAAGCTTGCAGTGTTTGCCCCCCCTGCCCGCCTGACCGCATGGTCTGGCGCGCCGCAGGAAATTGAGGGCGGGTTTATCACCCACGCGGGGGTATTCTCGGCCGATGGACCAGACCGCGCATCGCAGCTTTTGGCGGAAATTTTGCCTGCTAAATTGCCTGCCCGTGTGGCCGATTTTGGTGCGGGCTGGGGGTATTTGTCGCGCGCGATACTGGCGCGGGACGGGGTCAAAACCCTTGATCTGATTGAGGCGGATGCAGCAGCATTGGCCTGCGCGCGCCAAAACATAGCCGATCCGCGCGCCAGCTTTCATTGGGCGGATGTTGCCGATGTGCGCCCCACCCTGCCGTGGGAGGCGGTGGTGATGAACCCGCCCTTTCACACCACGCGCAGCGCCAATCCCGCGCTGGGGCTGGCCTTTCTAACCGCCGCCCATGCGCGGCTGGCGGGGCATGGTCAGCTGTGGGTGGTGGCGAATCGCCAATTGCCCTATCCAACCGCGCTGAAGGGCATGTTTCGCGATGTTGAAGAATTTGGCCGCGACCCGACGTTCCGCTTGATCCGCGCCGCCTTTCCGATACGGGCGCGCTAAGATCGTGGCGCTGCGGCGCGTGACAGGCGATCATTGATGGCGCGGCCAAGCCCGATGTTGGGAATGGGGGCCACGGCAATGCGCGATGCGCCGCGCTGGGATGCCAGCACATCTGCTGCGCGCAGGCTGGAAAACAGGTTCGCCGCTGCCTGCACCACATCACCGCTAGGTGATAGGGTAAGGTCGCCCTGAACGGGGCCAAAACCAATCATCACTTCACCTTGTTCGGCCAATGTGGCATTCAGCCGAACGCCCGCATTGGGCGCATAATGCGAGGCGAGTTGGCCAGGTGCCACGGGCCGCGCGCTGGTGTCATGGCCTGCCAAAACGGCCGCGCCCAGGGCAGCCTCAATCTGTTCTTGGGCAAGGCCGCCTTGGCGCAGGATTTGGGGGGCGTCCAGCAACGACAAAATCGTCGATTCCACCCCCACAGCGCAGGGGCCACCATCCAGCACGGCGGCGATTTTGCCGCCCAACCCTTCCAGAACATGCGCGGCAGTGGTGGGCGAAATACGCCCCGACGGGTTGGCAGAAGGGGCCGCGATGGGCCCGCCAAAGGCGCGCAACAGGGCAAGAGCCACGGGATGGGCAGGCACGCGCAGCGCGACCGATGGCAGATCGGCGGTCACCAAATGCGAAAGGCCCGCAGCGGCGCGCAATGGTAGAACAAGTGTCAGCGGCCCTGGCCAGAACCGCCGCGCCAAATCACGCGCGGCGGGGGTGAAAACGGCAATCTGTTCGGCCTGCGCCACCCCCGCGACATGCACGATCAGGGGGTTAAACCTTGGGCGGCCTTTGGCATCGAATATGCGCGCCACGGCCATATCATCACCCGCATCGCCGCCAAGGCCATAGACCGTTTCCGTGGGAAAGGCGACAAGACCGCCCGCGCGCAGCGTGGCAGCAGCGGCAGCAAGACCGATGTCATCGGGGGCAAGTGTGGCGGTTTGGATCATATGTGACGCTGCGTTGGGGTTGCGGGGCGCGCGATTTGCGCCCAAGCTTGCCCTGCCATAGACCGAATACCGCCCTTTTGCAAAGATCGGATCAGCCATGCCGTACCGCGCGCCCATTTCTGAATATGCCTTTGTTCTAACCCACGTGGCGGGGTTTGGTGCGGTGCAGGCCACAGCGCGATTCGGGGGGTGCACCGATGATCTGATGGGCGCGATTTTGGCCGAGGCGGGCAAGCTGTGCGCAGAAACTTTGGCCCCGCTGAACCGCGTGGGCGATAAAGTAGGATCCCGCCTTGATAACGGGGCCGTCACCACCCCGCCCGGATTTAGCGCAGCCTATCGGCAAATCGCCCAAGGCGGCTATGTGGGCATGGGCGGCGATCCTGCCTTTGGCGGTTTGGGCCTGCCAATGGCGTTGGTATCGGCAGTGAATGAAATGATGGGATCGGCCTGCCTTGCGTTGCAACTGAACCCCCTGATGGCGCAAGGCCAGATCGAGGCGCTGGAACATCATGCAAATGATGCGATCAAGGCGATGTATCTGCCGCGCCTGACTTCGGGGCAATGGGCGGCCACGATGAACCTGACAGAACCGCAAGCGGGGTCTGATGTGGGGGCGCTGCGCACGCGGGCTGAACATCTGGGCGATGGTACTTATGCCATTACGGGGCAAAAGATTTACATCACTTGGGGCGAGCATGATCTGACGGAAAACATCTGCCATCTGGTACTGGCGCGCCTGCCAGAAGCGGCTGCGGGCACCAAAGGCATTTCGATGTTTATGGTGCCAAAGTTTATCCCCAATGCCGATGGCAGCCTTGGCGCGCGCAACGCGGTGCGGGCGATTTCGCTGGAACATAAGTTGGGCCTGCATGGCGCGCCCACCGCGGTGATGGAATATGACCGCGCCATAGGCTGGCTGGTGGGCGAAGAAAACAAAGGCATGGCAGCCATGTTCACCATGATGAACAATGCCCGTCTGGGCGTGGCGGGCCAAGGCATTGCCATTGCCGAAGCGGCCACGCAAGCGGCCACAGATTATGCGATGGTGCGTAAACAAGGGCGCACGCCCTTTGGCGAGACGGCGATCATCGATCACGCCGATGTGCGCCGTATGCTGGGGCAGATGCGCGCCGAAACCTTTGCCGCCCGCGCGATTGCGCTGACCTGCGCGGTGGCCATCGACATGGCGCGCGCCAATGGAGGTGCCGCGTGGGCCGCGCGCGCGGCGTTTCTAACCCCGATTGCCAAGGCCTATGGCAGCGATATTGGCGCAGAAGTGGCCCATATCGGCGTGCAGGTGCATGGCGGCATGGGCGTGATTGAAGACACTGGGGTTGCGCAGTTTTGCCGCGATGTGCGCGTCACCTCGATCTACGAGGGCACAAATGGCATTCAGGCGCTGGATCTGGTGGGGCGCAAGATGGCCGATGGCGGGGCGGCGGCCTTTGCCTTGATGGACGAAATGGCAGGGGTGGCCGCGATGGCAGGTGATGATCTGGGCAGCGCGGTTGGCCAAGCCAATGACGCACTGCGCGCCGCCACGCAGGGGCTGCTGGCGCAGGATGCCCAAGATCGCGCGGCGGGGGCGGCCTGGTATTTGCGCGCCTTTGCCCGTGTGCTGGGCGCATCGCTGCACCTTAAGGGCGCGCTGGCAGACCCTGCCCGCCGCCCGCTTGCGGCCTTTTACATTCAGCGCCTGCTGCCCGAACATAGCGCGTTATTGGCGCAGGCCCGTGTGGGCAGCAAAGGGCTTTACGATTTGGACGCCGATGCGCTAGGTCTGCGGGGCTAGCCGCGAAAGGTGCCAAATGACTGATGACCTGCCACAGCCGCCTGCCGAACCGATGGGCCCCGCACAATCGGCCTATGCCCGCATCGCGCAGTATATTCGCGCCTTCGAGGCGCAGTTGAACAGCACGCAAGAGGTGGCGATGGGCTTTGCGGGCAGCGAGGCGGGCGTGCTGCGCATTGAGGGTATTGGCTTTTTCGACCCTGATCTGATTACCTTTTACGGGCGCGATGAGGCGGGGCAAAAGACCCAACTGATCCAGCATGTCAGCCAATTGTCGGTACTGCTGCGCGCGGCCCCTGTGGCCGACACATCTGCCCCCGCGCGGCGCATTGGCTTTGTGCTGCAATCGGGTTGGCATGGCGGCGAGGCGGGCGACGGATCGGCCTAAGCCCCTTTGCGGGGGCAAGACCGCGCCGCAAAAGTGTTGTAAAATCGTTGCATTGGCTTGATAAATTTGAACAAGTCCGCGTGACAAAGCGCGCAAGATGCACTAAGGCAACTGCAAAAGTCAGCTTTTAAGGGAAAAAGACATGGCCGCACACAAGCCTGGTAGCATGGATGTAAAAGTTCAGGAAAAAACCTTTGCAACGTTCATTCGCTTTGTGACTTGGGGCACAATCATTTCGCTGGCCACCTTGGTGTTTTTGGCGTTGGCCAACGGCTAAGCCCTTTAAAGGACTGCTCCCATGATGTTGCGTGCCCTTGCAGTTGTTGCTTTGCTCATGCTGGCCGCGTGCGGGGGTGGTCAAAACACTATGGCCGATGACGCAGCCATTGCGCAGGCGCGCTATGTATCGGACGAACCTTCGTCGATCACGCTTTTCACTGTTGTAAATACGCGGACTGGGGCAGGTGCGCATTCGGCGCTGCTGGTGAACGGGTCGGAAACCGTGCTGTTCGATCCTGCAGGGTCGTTCAAACTGCGTTTTATGCCTGAACGCGGCGACGTTTTATATGGTGCAAGCCCGATTTGGATGAACGCCTACAAGGATTATCATGCGCGCGAGACGCATTTTGTGCGCACGCAAACATTGATGGTTTCCCCCGCAATTGCAGAGCAGATTTTGGTCGCCGTCAAAGCCAATGGCGCGGTGGCAAAGGCGCATTGCGCCAACACGATTTCGCGGATTTTGGGGCGAATACCGGGCTTTGGGCAGATCAGAACCACCTATTGGCCGCTGCAATTGGAAGAGGCCTTTGGCCAAAACCCCAATGTGACCAATGCCGTTTTCACCGATGCAACTGTCGACAAAAGCCATGGTGTGACCTTTATTGACGAAGATGACACCGAAGCGCTTGCAGCGGCGGGGTTGGCCCCATAGCCTGCGGCAAAAGCAGCGGGCGGGATATGCGCATTTTTGGGGTGATTCTGGCAGGCGGCCAAGGGCGGCGTTTGGGCGGCGTTGATAAGGCCATGCTAGATATGGGCGGTGCGCGGCTGGTTGATCTGGTGGTAGGGCGACTGGAACCTCAGGTCGAAGAATTGGCCATTTCATCGAATACGGGCGCGGGGTTGGCAGCACTGGGCTTGCCGATTTTGGCCGATGCTGCGCCGCTTGGGCCGCTGGCGGGGCTGCTGGCTGCAATGGAATGGGCAGCGCCGCTGGGCGCGGATTATATTGCCAGCGCGGCGGTAGATTGCCCGCATTTTCCCTGTGATTTGGTGGCGCACCTGCGCCTTGCGCTAGAGGGTGGGGGCACTATTGCTCTTGCACGGGCTGGGCGTGTGCATGGCACGTTCGGCCTATGGCCCGTGTCCTTGCGCGGTGATTTGGCGCAGTTTTTGCAATCGGGCGCAAAGCCCAAAGTGATGGATTATGCCGCGCGCAATCCGCTGGCCTATGCAGATTTTCCAGATGAAGCGGCCTTTGACAATATCAACACGCCGCAGGATTTGGCGCGGCTGCGTGCTGGGCTAAAGGCATGAAAATTTACGGGGTCATAGGCTGGAAAAACGCGGGCAAAACCAGCCTGATGGAACGTTTGGTGGCTGAATTCACTGCGCGGGGCTATACCGTTTCCACCATCAAACATGTGCATCATGATGTGGATTTAGACCAACCAGGCAAGGACAGTCACCGCCACCGCGCGGCGGGGGCAAAGGAAGTGGTTTTGGCAGGCGCGCACCGCTTTGCGCTGATGGTTGAACACCGCGCAGGCGAGCCGCCCTTGGCGCAGGTCATCGCGCGGCTTGCCCGCGTCGATGTGGTGCTGATCGAAGGGTACAAACGCGACAGCCACCCCAAAATCGAGGTTTGGCGCGCCGAGGCGGGGCATGATCTGATCCAAACGGGCGATCCCACCATTCGCGCGGTGGCGACAGACAGCGCCCTGCCGCCCCTTAACGTGCCGTGCCTTGATCTGAACGATACGGGCCAGATTGCCGATTTCATTGCTGCGGACATTGGCCTTGCCCTGCGGAGCAGCGGGCGAGACCTTGTTTGACTGCGTTATCATCGTTGATTGGTCGGCGGCGTCTGCGCCCTCGCCCGCCAAACCATCGGCAGATGCGATATGGACATGCTGTGCCGATGCGGGGGGCGAGGAAACCCAATATCACCGCACCCGCGCACAAGCCGAGGCGTATTTGCGCGGGCAAATCATGGCCGCGCAAACACGCGGCGCGCGCCTGCTGATTGGCTGCGATTTTCCCTTTGCCTATCCGCGCGGATTTGCCCAAGCGCTGACGGGTCAAACCGATGCGCGCGCGGTGTGGCGGTTTTTGCAAGCAGCGATTGTCGATAGCGACACGAATGGAAACAATCGCTTTGACGTGGCAAATGCCATCAACGCCCGTTTCGGCAATGGCCCGTTTTGGGGCTGCCCAGCGGGGCGCGCGGCACCGCATTTGCCTGCGCGCAAGATTGTAGATTACACGGCCCTACCCTTTGCCGAGCGCCGCGCCATTGACCGCGCAATTCCCAGCGCCCAACCCGTTTGGAAGCTGTATACAACGGGCAGCGTGGGCAGTCAGGCACTGATGGGACTGCCGATGATTGCGCGGCTGGCGGCGATGGACGCGGTGAGTGTCTGGCCCTTTGACGAAACCCTAACCAATCTGGTGCTGGCGGAAGTTTACCCTTCGCTTTTGGCCAAAGCGGTGGCGCGGGTGATGGCGCAAAGTGGTGGGATCAAAGACGCGGTGCAAGTGCAGCTTTTGGCCCGCGCCATGCTGCGCGTGCCGCCTGATATTTGGGCGCAGATGCTGGCCTTGCCCCACCCCGACGCCCGCGAAGAGGGTTGGATTTTGGGCGCAGGATTTGGCCGTGATTTGGAGGCTGCGCTGTGAGCTTTCAGGTGCTGCACGGCCTGCCCGAACACTACCGCGCGGCGGCAGCAGATTTGTATTGGCAGGCCTTTGGCGGCAAGCTTGGGCCCGTGATGGGCCCCCCTGCCCGCGCGCAAAATTATCTGCGCCGCGTTCTGCGGCTGGATCAATGCTTTGCCATTGTGCAAGATCGCACTCTTTTGGGCATTGTCGGGCTGCACAGCGAAGCGGGCACATTTGCTGGCGGCACTGCGGGGGATTTTGGTGCGGTTTACGGCCCCTTGCGCGGGTTTTGGCGGCTGAAATTGTTGATGCTGGTGGCCAACAAAGACCCCGATGCGGGCGCGCTAATGATTGACGGATTTTCGGTGCAAGCGGCGGCGCGGGGCCAAGGCGTAGGCGCGGCGCTGCTTGAGGCCGCCGTTGCCTATGCCCGCGCGCAAGGGTTTGACGCGGTGCAATTGGATGTAGTGGGCAGCAATTGGCGCGCACGCGGATTTTACCAGCGCCACGGATTTACCGTGCAAAGCCAACGCAAGATTGGGCCACTGCGGTTTATTTTTGGGTTCGACAGCACCGTGCGAATGCAGCGCAAGCTTTAATCAAACGTGCCAAGCACGCGGCCCAGCAACATAAAGGCCCGCGCGGTGCGCGTGTTTGCTAGCGCGGCCAAATCTGCATCATCCGCATTGGGTTCAAATTCGGTCAGGCAGCGGTCAAAGGCGCGCAAAAAGTGATGCGCCGCGTCGCGGTAGACGGGATCATTGCGCAATCGCCCCACACTAAGTGCAAGCGCCGAGCGGTCACGCACCCCGCCAAGGGCCGCAACAGATCGCCCGCGTTCGCCCTTGGCAAACAGCCGCCATGCGTTGGGGGCTGCGGGATCATGTTTCAGATCATCCATATAGATGCCATCTTGGGCCAGTAGCTTAAGTAAGGATTGCGCAGCGCGGATCAGTTTGGCGATATCGCGGTTAGACAAGGCCGCGCGCATCGCCGCAAAACCTGCTGTATCATCGGGCCCATCGGGAAAGTTCATCGCGCGAATAAATTCGTCCACCGTCAGGGGTTGGCCTGCGGGGTCTGGCTGCGCGCCAAGGGCCAAGGCAGGCTCTTCGGGGGGCATTAACGCCTTTGGCGTTGGAACGGAGCGGGCACTGGCGCGGCCCGCATCCCCACCCCTGCCCACTTTGGCCGCCATATTGGCCAAAGTCGCGTGGGTTTGCTGGGTTTGTTGGGCAATCTCGTCCAATTTTCGGGCGACAGAGGGCTGCATGGCGGGGTCGATCTGGCTTTGGCCCGACAAGAACGCCTTGCGCATCGCGTCAACCGAGGCTTGCAGCCGCGCGGCCTCGCCGCGCAAGGCGCGCACCGATCGCAGCGTGACAAGCACCCCAAAAATCAACGTAATCGGCACGAAAAGCAGCACCAAAGTCATCAGGGTTGATGGGGTAGAGCCGTCAGCGGGTGCATAGCTGAGCACGGCACCCACCCAAATCACGGTCAAGGCCGCAGCTACCCATTCGGCCATATAGGCCAAAGGTTTAACGCGCATCCGCGAGGGGTATTTCCCCAAATCAAGAGGCCGTACTTTTACCTGTTTCATCGCACTTTATTTGCCACGGGTAATCTGCCACGATTGGCGGCCGAGGGCCATTTACTGATAGGTAATCGCAATGATCTCATAGCTGCGTTTGCCACCTGGTGTGGTGACGTCAACCGAATCGCCTGTTTCTTTGCCAATCAGCGCGCGAGCCAAGGGCGAGCGGATGTTCAGCAGGTTCTTTTCGATATCCGCTTCGCTTTCGCCAACGATTTGATAGGTTTTCTCTTCGCCGTTGTCTTCATCAACCAAAGCCACTGTCGCGCCAAATTTGATCGCGCCAGATAGTTTGGACGGATCAATCACTTCGGCAAGGCTGATCATCGCCTCAAGCTCTTTGATGCGGCCTTCGATGAAGCTTTGTTTTTCGCGCGCCGAATGATATTCGGCGTTTTCGGACAAATCGCCATGTTCGCGCGCCTCGGATATAGCGCGGATGATCGCGGGGCGTTCATACGATTTCAAATGCTTCAACTCGTCGTCCAGCGCCACAAAGCCGCGCCGTGTCATTGGAATCTTTTCCATAATTTCCTAGCCTTTGACCCTACCTTTGGGACAATTTTCAAACAAGAAGGCCACGGCCCTATTCAGGCCATGACCCGTTACTTTCCGTTACCAGACCCGACCCGCCACAAGATTGCAAGCATCAAATGATGCACGCAGCTTGGGCAGTCAAAACCACTGCCCCGGTTCCATCAGGCCTAAATCCATCAACTGCTGGCTGTGCCACTCGAACGGTGTCGAATTTTGCCAGATATACGTGTTGATGGCAAAGCGCGATCCGGGGTTGGCGCGCAGGGCTTTGGCCGTGCGAAAAGACGCGATGGCCGTTGTCAAGTTGTTATGCCATGGGCAGGCGTAGGTATTCATTTCCTCATCCGACAGGGTGAAATCTTCGCGCAGGGTCAGGCCAGGCTTGGCGCGAAACAGCGCTATGCGATCAATGCGGCGGCGCGTCCATGGCACATATTCTTCGAACCGCCAGCGCAGGCCGCCGTAAAAATCCAGCTGGCGTTCGCGGTGTGCCCAATTATTTGCGCCGTCTTCACGTGCCAGCGCATAATAACCCGTTTTGTCCAAATGTGCCGTATCAAGCGACACGGCGTTGGGATGAGAAGTTAGATTTTCAGCATAAATGTCAATGACATAACTGATAAGCGCCTCGCGTCGTTCTTCCGTGTGAAAGGCCAGCATCTCGCCCACTTTGCGCTGCTCAAGAAAGGGAAAGAATAGATATTCGGCATTATAGCAGTAAAACACCCATGTGCCTGGCGCAGCGGCAATTACGGCGTTGACCATGCGCTGCAAAATGCCCGTCTCGAACACTTGGGTGTCAACGCGGGCAATCTTCGCCTCTAACTCGGCAGGCAGTTCCAGTTGCGGCGCGGCCAGCAGGATCACGGGCGCAAAGCCAATATCCAAATGGTGACGCAAGGTTGTGTCCACCTCGACATCATCTTCGGCCAGAACAATCGCGATAGGGCCTTTGGCCAAGCTTGCCTTTTCGGCGACAAGAAACTGATCCAAATGAGAGTAGCGCATACCGAATCCCTTTTGCCTGCAACCATCGCGCGACGGGGTCAAGATGGGGTTAACGCGCCCGCTTTGGCAAGCCCTTTGCAGGTGGACGTTGCAGGGGTGGGGGCAAAGCGTGTAAAGCCTGCCCATTGCCAAAGGGGCCGCCCAAATGACCAGTGCCAAAACCGACATCACCATCGCCGAACCTGCACAAAATGGGCAGGGCAAAAAGCTGTTCATCAAAACCTATGGCTGCCAGATGAATGTTTATGACAGCGAGCGGATGGCCGAGGCGATGGGCAGCGATGGTTACACGCAAGTGGAAAGCGCCGAGGCCGCCGATATGGTGCTAATCAACACCTGCCATATCCGCGAAAAGGCCAGCGAAAAGCTGTATTCAGATTTGGGCCGCTTGCGCAAACTGAAAAAGAATAAGCCCGATTTGAAAATTGGCGTGGCAGGCTGCGTGGCGCAGGCCGAAGGGGCCGAGATTTTGCGCCGCGCGCCGCAGGTGGATGTGGTGGTTGGGCCGCAAGCCTATCACCGCCTGCCCGCCATGGCGCGCGCCGCGCGGGAAGGGCAAACGCAGCAACTCGACACCGATTTTCCTGCCGAAGATAAGTTTGACAATCTGCCAAAGCTGCGCGCCGCGCGTGGGCCGATGGCGTTTTTGACCGTGCAAGAAGGCTGCGATAAATTCTGCGCCTTTTGCGTGGTGCCTTATACGCGCGGGGCCGAAGTATCGCGCCCCGCCGCGCGCATTTTGGATGAGGCGCGCGCATTGGTGGAACGCGGCGTGCGCGACATCACTTTGCTGGGGCAGAATGTGAACGGTTATCACGGCGCGGGGGCGGCGGGGGATTTAACGTTGGCTGGGCTGATCCGCGAACTTGCAAAGGTCGATGGATTGCTGCGCATTCGCTACACCACATCGCACCCCAATGACATGGGCGACGATCTGATTGCCGCCCATGGCGAGGTCGTTCAACTGATGCCCTATCTGCACCTGCCCGTGCAGTCAGGTTCGGACAAAATCCTCAAGGCGATGAACCGCAAACATACCGCCGAGCAGTATCTGCGCCTGATCGAGCGTATCCGCGCCGCAAGGCCAGATATTCTTCTATCGTCCGATTTCATTGCGGGCTTTCCGGGCGAGACGGACAGCGACCACGCCGCCACGATGGATTTGATCCGCGCCGTGGGCTTTGGTGCAGCCTATTCGTTTAAGTATTCCGCCCGTCCTGGAACGCCCGCCGCAGAGAAAGCGGAAGTGGACAGCGATATCGCTGATGCGCGGTTGCAAGAGATGCAGGCACTGCTGTCTTCCCAACAATACGGATTGCAGGCCGCGATGGTGGGCCGCGAGGTGGGGGTTTTGTATGAAAAGGCAGGCAGGTTAGATGACCAACTGGTGGGCAAGTCAGA
Organism: Rhodobacter sp.; assembly: GCA_027482795.1. GTDB lineage: Bacteria > Pseudomonadota > Alphaproteobacteria > Rhodobacterales > Rhodobacteraceae > Cypionkella. The sequence goes on along the minus strand of JAIXVS010000284.1, from coordinate 27,130 downwards.
CCACCTTCACGCCGTGCATGTCACCGACCCTGCGGGCAAAATCGGCGAATTGGTACGGGTAAAGATCACCGCTTCGGTTACAAATTCGTTGAAAGGTCAAAGGATTGGATAGCCCAGCGCGGGTGTTGTTCGCACCCGCGAAACAGTTCTGCCGCGAAACAGTGCCGCTGAAATAAAATGTGGCACGAATGTGGCGCGCACCCCCTGATTGCGCCAGAATCCGCTTTACAACGCTGCGGGCATGGCTGAAAAACGACCCACGCAGCTGCTAGCGTGTGGGGGGAGTGAAAGTGCCAAAACTTTCCATAGTAAAAAATAGTCTACTTGCCGTTATGGCTCTTGTCTTTGCGATAGGCTTTGCAGGCCAAGCCAGCGCGCAAAACGCGCCTCAGATTTCTGGAAAAATCGATTGGGGCATTTGGGTTGACCGTGATGGCTGTATGCATTGGTGGGCTGACGGCGGGGTCGAAGGCTATATGCTGGACCGCGTTCATCCCCAAACGGGCAAGCCCGTTTGCATCAAGCGCAACACCTGCCTTGTGCAAAACACAGATCAATTCTTTGCCACCGATTCGGCGCATCTTTCGCATCAGGGCCGCGCCTATTTGCAGCAGTTTTTCCAAAGCGCGGGTGCGTTTGGCTATGCGGTCTATGGCCATACCGATTCGCGCGCATCGGATGAATATAACATCAACCTGTCCCAGCGCCGCGCCCGCGCCGTAGCCGATGTTGCGCGATCTGTTGGCGCGATGGTTGAACGCGAAATCGGCTTTGGCGAGCGTCAACCCGTTGCGCCGAACGATTCGGCCCAAAACATGGCGCGCAACCGCCGCGTTGAAATCGTGTGCTATCGGTGGTGATGGATATGGCAAAGATGATGGAAAATTCGCGCGGGACGCTGGCTCGCTTCGGGCTGCTGGCTGTGGCCACGCTGACACTGACGGCCTGCGGCGGCTTTGGCACATTTGGCCCCAATCGCGGCCCAAATTCGCTGATCGCAGCGCCCATTGACCGTGGATTTCTTGACCGCAATGCGCTGCGCGATGGCGAGGCTGCGATTGTCTATGATCCCGATGGCTGCCAAGGCTGGTTGATTGACGACGGCATCGAAGGATATTCTGGCCGTAGGTTTGACCCCGTGTCGGGCCTGCCTATTTGCAACAATGCCTATCCGCCTGGCACGGTGCTAGGCAATTACCAAACCGATGGCCGCAGCAACCGCAGCGACTGGGTAAAGGGCACAATTGGAAATAGCGGCGGATATTGATCGCGCGTAAGGTGAATTTGTTTTGGCCGCATCTGCAAAGATGCGGCCTTTTCATTGTTTTGCCCGCTTATGCCCAATATCGTGGCGCGCGTGGCGCTTTGTCATCAAAATGTAGCGAATCGCGCGAAATAACTCTTGCACGCAGGCGCGCATGGCCACACACTTTGTTTATGTCGCCCCATAACCCATAAAGGAGACGCACTTGGGCATCAGCGCGCTGACCCCCCCGAAAGCCCCCGAGGATCTGGTTGAAACGCTCCTCGAATTTCCCGATAACCGAATACTGATTAGCCTGTGCGGCGAATATGACCGCAACTTGGCGCAGATCGAACATCAGGCAGGGGTGCATATACTAAGGCGGGGCAATCGGCTGGCGGTGATCGGCGACAAAGGCGCAAGGGAACAGGCATCGGCCGTATTACGCGGGCTGTATGCGCGGCTGGAATCGGGTCGCGAAGTGCAGGCGGGCGATATTGATGGCGCGATGCGCATGGGCAAGCCCCTGCCAGATGTCCTGCGGCCCGAAGGCGGCGAGCAGATTGAGATGTTCACGGGCGGCGGCGGCGTAGAACTGCGCACCCGCAAAAAACCTGTCGAGCCGCGCACCGAGGCGCAGAAAACCTATGTCGCCAATCTGTTTGGCAATGAACTGGGCTTTGGCATTGGGCCTGCGGGCACGGGCAAAACCTATCTTGCGGTGGCCGTGGGCGTGACGATGCTGATTTCGGGCGCGGTGGAAAAGATTATCCTGTCGCGCCCCGCTGTCGAGGCGGGCGAGCGGCTGGGCTTTCTTCCTGGCGATATGAAGGAAAAGATCGACCCCTATATGCAGCCCCTTTACGATGCGCTGAACGACTTTTTGCCGCAAAAGCAAATGGCCAAACTGATGGAAGAAAAGCGGATCGAAATTGCGCCCTTGGCCTTTATGCGCGGGCGCACGCTGTCGAACGCATTTATCGTGCTGGACGAGGCGCAGAATGCCACGGCGATGCAGATGAAAATGTTCCTAACCCGTCTTGGTCAAGGCAGCCGCATGGTGATTACGGGCGATCGCAGCCAAGTCGATTTGCCGCGCGGTGTGCCTTCGGGTCTGGCAGAAGCAGAGCGGATTTTAAAAGGCGTCAAGGGCGTGACGTTTAACTATTTCACGTCCAAGGATGTGGTGCGTCACCCGCTGGTCGCCCGCATTATCGAAGCCTACGAATCCGACGAAGCACAGCCCAGTTGAGGGTGCGGCCCAAATCGGCTAAGGGGCGGCATGGAAGATTTTGTTGATGTCGTCATCGAGGACGCGCGCTGGTCTGGCGTAGGGCTAGAAGATTTGGCCCAGCGCGCAGCCCTTGCCACCTTTGCCGAACTTGGCCTGCCTGCGGCGGGGTTTACCCTGTGTGTGATGGGCTGTGATGATGCCCGAATCGCAGCCCTAAATGCCGATTTTCGCGGCAAACCAACGCCCACCAATGTGCTAAGCTGGCCGTCAGACGAGCGCGGCGCGGAACTGGCGGGCGCGATGCCCGATCTGCCGCAGGCGGGCGACGCCGATGACCCCGATCATTTGGGCGATATTGCGATTGCCTTTGACACATGCGTTGCCGAGGCAGAGGCAGGCGGCAAACCGCTTACGCATCATATCACGCATCTGATCGCACATGGTGTTTTGCATATTTTAGGATTTGACCATATAAGAGAGCCTGACGGCGATCTTATGGAGGCAGTCGAGGCGCGCGTGATGGCGCGGCTGGGCCTGCCAAACCCCTATGATACCCCCGAATTATTTGGGGCAGTGACGACAGCGTAAGACAATTTTTGGACAAGGACAAATGGGCAGTAGCAGCGACGCGTTAGGCAGTTCGGCAGACGACGAAGGATCAAGTAGCGAGGCGCAGGGACGCGGGATTTTGGGCCGCATCCTTGGCGCGTTGGGTGGTGGCGGCAAAGATGATGCCATTCCCGCAAGCCCCCTTTCAGGCACAGCAGATGCAGGGCCAAACATGGCGCAGCTGGGCCTATCTAACCTGCGCCGCCTGCGCGTGGATGATGTATCCATCCCCAAGGCCGATATTGCCGCCGTTCCTTTAGACATTGATAAAGATGCATTGGTCGAAGCGTTTCGCACCCACGGATTTTCCCGCCTGCCTGTTTATAAGGGCACGCTGGATCATCCCCAAGGTTTGGTTTTGCTAAAAGATTTGGCGCTGCAACACGGGTTTGGCGCAGGCGGGCGGTTTAGCCTGCGCAAATTGCTGCGCCCCGTGCTTTATGCCCCGCCATCGATGCCCGCAGCGGTTTTGCTGCAAAAGATGCAGCGCGACCGTGTGCATATGGCGCTGGTGATCGATGAATACGGCGGGGTTGACGGGCTTGTCACAATCGAAGATCTGATCGAAACCGTTATTGGCGAGATTGAAGACGAGCATGACGAGGACGAAGGCCTGCTGTGGAAACAGGAAAAGGAAGGCGTCTATATCGCCCAATCCACCGCGCCGTTGGACGAGTTCGAGGCGGAAATCGGTATGACGCTGCGATCCAGCGATGATGACGATGATATCGATACGCTTGGCGGGTTGGTTTTTGTGCGCGTCGGCCGCGTGCCCGTGCGGGGCGAAATTGTTCCCCATGAAAGCGGCGCAGAATTTGAAGTGATTGATGCCGATCCGCGCCGCATAAAACGCCTGCGCGTGCGCTTGCCTGGTTTTGGCGCGGCAAAGCCAACAAAAGAGGCGGGCGCTGATCTTGGGATCGGGGGCAAGTAATGGCGCGGCGGCCGCAAATCTCGCGCTGGCGACTGGGTTTGTCCAGTTTTGCAGCGGGCGCTATTGCGGCATTCGGCCAAGCGCCATTTGATCTGTGGTATCTGTCGCTCGCCGCGCTGGCGGTGCTGTTTATGCTGATTTTGGCGCAGGTCAAAACGCCGCGATTTGCCGCCTTTGCCGCGTGGATCGGCGGGGCGGGGTATTTCTGCGCCTCGCTATCTTGGCTGATCTCGCCCTTTCTGGTCGAGGCAGATACCTATGCGTGGATGGCACCCTTTGCGCTGCTGATTATGGGATTTGGCCTTGCGCTGTTTTGGGCACTGGCGGCTTGGGCCGCTATGTATTTGCCGCGCCCTGCAATTGCGCTGGCGGTTTTGCTGGCAGCGGCGGAGCTGGCGCGCGGCTATGTGCTGACGGGCTTTCCATGGGCGCTGCTGGGCCATATTTGGATTGAGACGCCCGTGGCGCAATTGGCGGCCTATGTTGGGCCCAGCGGGCTGGCGCTGCTGACCACCGCCGTGGCGGTAGGCTTGGCTGCGGGCAAAATCTGGGGGCGCGCCGCGGCGGCTTTGGGCCTGGCCGCGTTTTGGGCGGGCGGGGTTTGGACACTGAACCAACCAATGCCCGCAGACACCCCATTCACCCTGCGCCTTGTGCAGCCTAATGCCGAACAATCGTTGAAATGGGATGCAGCGCAGGCGCAGGTGTTTTATGATCGGTTGATCCGCGCCACCAGCGCCGCGCCAAGGCCAAATATCGTGATTTGGCCTGAAACGGCCCTGCCCTATTTGCAGGAACAAAACGACGGGATCACCGCCGATATGGCCCGCGCTGCAAATGGGGCTACGCTGATCTATGGCCGCCAGCGTATCGAAGGGGATCGCGCTTACAACAGCCTTTCGGTGCTTAATACCGCAGGCAAGGATGCAGCGCTGTATGACAAGCACCATCTGGTGCCCTTTGGCGAATACATCCCCTTTGGCGATTTTATGTTTAACTGGTTCGGCCTTACGGCTTTTGCGTCGCAACTGGGCAATGGCTATACGGCGGGCGCTGGCCCTGCGGTGATTGATCTGGGCACGGCTGGCGGAAAGTTTCTGCCGCTGATCTGCTATGAGGCGGTCTTTCCGCAAGATTTGCGCACAGATACCCGCCCCGATTGGCTGCTGCACGTGACCAATGATGCATGGTTTGGCACGCTGACAGGCCCGTTCCAACATGCCGCACAGTCGCGCCTGCGCGCCATCGAACAGGGGCTGCCGATGGTGCGCGTGGCCAATACGGGCGTGACGGCACTGTATGACGCGCGCGGCCGTTTGCGCGCCGATCTGCCGTTTGGGCAAGAGGCGCATTTGGACACCGTTTTGCCCAGCCCCTTGCCCGTAACCCCCTATGCCCGCTTTGGCGAAGGCCCGCTACTGCTGTTGCTATTGGGCGGCTTTGCACTGGCGTTTTTGCGCCCTAAACGCGTCAGATATTGACGTAAGGCGCAAATGCCCTTAGCGCAGGGCAATCTGGCACAACGGCTTCCTGACGTGCGCAGAGTATGTATTGGAGCAAGACCCCATGAGTAGACAAGATTACACCTTCACCTCGGAATCCGTTTCCGAGGGGCATCCTGACAAGCTGTGCGACCGCGTCTCAGACGCCGTGCTGGACGCTTTCCTAACCGCCGAGCCGAACGCACGCGTTGCCTGCGAAACCTTTGCCACCACCAACCGCGTGGTTGTGGGCGGAGAAGTGGGGTTGTCCAGTAAAGAGGCAACCAAAGCCATGGTCGAGCGTGTTGACGCCATCGTGCGTGATTGCGTGCGTGACATTGGCTACGAGCAAAAGAAATTCCACTGGGAAAAGATCAAGGTTCACAATTACTTGCACGAACAATCGGCCCATATTGCCCAAGGCGTGGACCGTGACGGTGCAGGCGATCAGGGGATCATGTTCGGCTATGCCTGCCGCGAAACCCCCGAGCTGATGCCAGCCCCCATTCAATACGCCCATGCCATTTTGCGCCGCCTTGCCGAAGTGCGCAAATCGGGCAAAGAGCCGACCCTTGGGCCAGATGCGAAAAGCCAGCTGAGCTTGCGCTATGTAAATGGCAAGCCCGTTGAAGTGACCTCTATCGTGCTGTCAACGCAGCACACGTCCAAACGGCAGACATCCAAAGTGATTCGCGGCATTGTAGAGCCCTACATCCGCGAGATTTTGCCCGAAGGCTGGATCACCAAGAAAACCGAATGGCACGTAAACCCAACTGGCACCTTTGTGATTGGCGGGCCAGATGGTGATGCGGGCCTGACGGGCCGCAAGATTATTGTTGATACCTACGGCGGCGCGGCCCCGCATGGCGGCGGCGCGTTTTCGGGCAAGGATCCAACCAAGGTTGACCGCAGTGCGGCCTATGCCGCGCGTTATTTGGCCAAGAATGTGGTGGCGGCCGATCTGGCCGACCGCTGCACGATCCAAATTTCTTATGCCATTGGCGTGGCAAAGCCCTTGTCGATTTACGTTGACACGCATGGTACGGGCAAAGTGGAAGATGCGGCGATTGAACGCGCTATTTCCAGCGCGATGGACCTAACCCCGCGCGGCATTCGCACGCAATTGGGCCTGACCAAGCCGATCTATGCCCGCACCAGCGCCTACGGCCACTTTGGCCGCGCGCCCGAGGCTGACGGCGGCTTTAGCTGGGAGCGGACGGATTTGATCGACGCGATCAAGAAGGCTGTATAAGCCTCTCTCAGGATATCGAAAAAGGCGGGGACAACCCCGCCTTTTTTATGGGCTATTCTACAGCCGCCTCAATTTCATCGGCCAATTCCCACAAATCTGCCGCCTCGCCGTTGGCCAGCAGCACAACCGATACCCCCGTGGTCAGGTTGCGCAGGTAATAGGTCGATGTGCCTGTCCAACTGCCCGAATGGGCGGCATAGGATTCGCCGTCTGCCTCGTACAGCTGCCAGCCATAGCCATAGCTGATGTCATCCTCGTCCTGCACAAAATTGCCATCATCAAAACGGCCTTGCATGAACAAGGGTTCGGTATCCTCCAGCAAATCCCCCCCTGCCAGCGCGGCTTCGTATTTGGCCAAATCGGTCAGGGTGGAGAAGACATTGCCATCGCCCTGCGCGACATTGGGGTCCATCGCCACATCAAAATCACCGCCCGTGCCATCATAACCCGTCACGCGGCGGGCGGGGTCTGCGGGGTCTGGAAGTGCCGTGTCGGTCATGCCCAAGGGCCCCCAAACCCGCGCCTGAAGCACGCTCGCCAAATCATCCGCATCCTCGGCTGCGGCCACGACTGCGCCCAGAACAAGATAGCCTGTGTTTGAATATTCAAACTGTTTGCCCGGGGCATGGTCAAGCTCTTGCTCTACCAGCCATTCCAGAACTTCGGCATTTGTCGTCTCGCTGCCGTAATCTTCCCATTCCAGATAATCGGGCAGGCCAGAGATGTGAAACAACAGATCGGCCACGACCAGCGGGCGCGGGCTTTCAATTTCGGCCAAGTCTGGGAGAATGTCGGCTATGGGTGTTTCTTCGGTGTAAAGCCCCGCCTCAATTTGTATCCGCGCGGCAAGGGCGGTCATTTCTTTTGAAACGGACGCCAGATCGAAAATCGACTGCGGCGTAATCGGCGTATCGCTTTCGATATCGGCCGCGCCATAGCCCGCGATATGCACTACCTCGCCGCCACGGGTGACCAAAACGCCAAGGCCAGGCGTGGTGTCACCAATGAAATCATTCGCCAGATCGTCAATGGGGCTGACTTGCGGCTGCGCGCCTAGGGCTGCGGGATGAAGGACGGCCAGCGCCAAGGTGAGGGCGGCGAAAAAAGGGGTGTTCGGCATTGTCTAAACCTAGGCTAAGTTACGCAGGCGTCACATGCGCTGCGTGACATTGCTAATTTTCGCTCGCCTTTTGCGCAAGGGGGAGGATTTGTGCAAAGCTGACGCTTGACCGTTTTATCGGCGCGCAGTAGGCGGGCGGCATGACGGACAGCATCTTCCCCACACCCGAGCGGCGCAATTTTTACGGGCGCATTCGCGGCAAAACTTTGCGCGCATCCCAAAAGGATTATCTGGCGCAGGATTTAGACGCGCTGACGCTGGCTGGCGTGACGCGGGGTGATAACCCAGCGCGGGGTATTGTTGACCTTTCGCGCCTTGGCGGGCGGCCTTTGTGGCTAGAGGTTGGCTTTGGCGGGGGCGAGCATTTGGTGCATATGGCGGCAACCTACCCCGATATGGGCATTATTGGCTGCGAGCCGTTTGTGAATGGTATTGCCATGCTGCTGGGCAAGGTGCGCCAGCAGGGTTTGCAAAACCTGTGCATCCATCCCGGCGACGTGCGCGATTTGTTCGAAGTGCTGCCTGCGGGGATCATTCAGAAATGCTTTCTGAACTACCCCGACCCTTGGCCAAAGGCGCGCCATCACCGCCGCCGTTTTGTGACCCCTGAATATCTGAACGCCTTGGCGCGTGTGATGGCTGCTGGGGCGGAATTGCGCGTGGCGACGGATATTCCCGATTATGTGCGTCAAACGTTGGAAGAAGTGCCTCTTGCGGGGTTTAAGTTACGCGCGCAGGGCGGCGTGCCTTGGGGCGATTGGCTGTCCACCCGTTACGAGCAAAAGGCCCTGCGCGAGGGGCGCGTGCCGCATTACTTGACATTTGTGCGCGCGGCTTAGGGCGGGATTTAGGTATTTGGGCCAAAATGAAAGCACAGGGCCGCGCTAGACCCTGCCCGCGCCTTGGGGTATCAGGGCGCAAAGCGAATGAGGATTACGATGTCTGCCCATGCCACGCCCACACCCATGATTGCCCATAAATCGGCACCGCTAAAGGGCGAGGCCCTTGTTCCGGGGGATAAATCGATCTCGCACCGCGCGCTGATTTTTGGCGCGATGGCGGTGGGCGCGACTAAGATTACAGGGCTGCTGGAAGGCCAAGACGTGCTGGATACGGCCCGCGCCATGCGCGCCTTTGGGGCGGAAGTAACCCAGCACGGGCAAGGGGCGTGGTCGGTGCGCGGGGTTGGCGTTGGCGGGTTTAGTGAGCCTGCCGATGTGATTGATTGTGGCAATTCGGGCACGGGTGTGCGTTTGATTATGGGGGCGATGGCGACCACGCCAATCACCGCCACGTTCACGGGGGATGCGTCTTTGCGCAAGCGCCCGATGGGGCGGGTGACTGACCCGCTGGCCCTGTTTGGCACGGCGGCCTATGGGCGTACGGGCGGGCGGTTGCCAATGACGGTTGTTGGCGCGAAAAATGCGGTTGGCGTGCGATACGCCCTGCCCGTGGCCAGCGCTCAGGTCAAATCTGCGGTGCTGCTGGCAGGGCTGGCGGCGCGCGGCGAGACGGTGGTGATTGAACGCGAACCCACGCGCGATCATTCCGAACGGATGCTGCTGGGGTTTGGCGCGCAGTTGGATGTGGCCAAAACGGGCGAGGGGCATGTGATTACGCTGATCGGCCAGCCCGAATTGAAACCACAAACCGTGGCAGTGCCGCGCGATCCATCCAGCGCGGCCTTTCCCACCTGCGCGGCGCTGATTGTCGAAGGGTCGGACATCACTGTTCCAGGCGTTTCGCAGAACCTGACCCGCAATGGCCTTTATATCACCCTTGTCGAAATGGGCGCGGATATTGAATTTATGAACCCGCGCAGCGAAGGGGGCGAGCCTGTTGCCGATTTGCGCGTGCGGTTTTCGGGCGAAATGACGGGCATCGAGGTGCCGCCCGAACGCGCGCCATCGATGATTGATGAATACCCCATCCTTTCCATCGTTGCCGCCTTTAGTACGGGCAAAACGGTGATGCGCGGGGTTAAGGAATTGCGGGTTAAGGAATCTGACCGCATCGACGCAATGGCGCGCGGGCTAGAGGCCTGCGGCGTGCGCATCGAGGAAGACGAGGATACGTTGATTGTGCATGGCACGGGTGCGGGCGGTGTACCCGGCGGTGCGCGGGCGGCGGTGCATTTGGATCACCGCATTGCCATGTCTTTCCTGATTTGCGGTATGGCCGCCAAGGCCCCCGTGTCGGTGGACGATGCCAGCCCGATTGCCACATCCTTCCCCATCTTCACCCCGCTGATGACGGCGCTGGGTGCAACTTTGCGCGACGACATCTAACCGAAAGCCCCCCAATGCCCATTTATTTCGCCGCCGTTGAAGTTTTCGATCCCGATGGGCCAAACCAATCGGACGAAGATATGGTATATGGCGGCGAGGCACGGATGTTTGTGCTGACCGCAGATGATCTGGCCGAGGCACTGGATACGCTGAACGCATCCATCGCGGGGCATGGGCTGGCGTTGATGCGGGTTTTGCACGCGGGGCTGGCCGAGCATTTCGATGATGACATGCTGCCCTTTGAGGTGGATATCGACGCGATGGTGCAAACCGCCGAAGAAGCGGGCGAGATTTGCGTATCAGAGCCCCATGCGTTTGAACCAGACCCTGCCGATGGCCCACCCGTGGGTGTGTTCGCCGCCTGTCTTGATCTGTTCGATCCCGAATGGGCCGACGAGGACGAAGGCGAATATGCGGGCCATTACCAACTTGCGGTCATTGCAGCACCCACCTGCGCCGAAGCACTGGCGATGCTGCTGTCCGATTGCGCAGCGCATGAGCTGATCTTGCAAGGCATTGAAGGCATGGTCGACACCAGCGCATTCCCCTTTGATGCCTATGAGTTTGAATTTGACGAAGAAGATCCCGTGGGCGAGGTGCAGGACGAAGGCGGTATGATCTGGTCAAACGCCTATGCCTACCCGCCCGAGGCGCCGCGCAAATTGGACAGTTGAATGCAGTTTACTGTTGCCATTGACGGGCCTGCGGCGGCGGGTAAGGGCACCATCGGGCGGGCGCTGGCTGCGCGGTTTGGCTTTGCGCATTTGGATACGGGGCTTTTGTATCGTGCTGTTGGGGCCAAGGGCGGCGATCCCGTTTTGGCGGCGCAATCGCTGAATGCTGATGATCTGGCGCGGGGCGATCTGCGCAGTATGGTGGCGGGCGAGGCTGCCAGCCGCGTGGCCGCCATTCCCGCCGTGCGCGCAGCGCTGCTGGAATACCAGCGCGCCTTTGCTCGCCGAATGGGCGGCGCGGTGCTGGACGGGCGCGATATTGGCACAGTGATTTGCCCGCAGGCCGAGGTGAAGCTGTTTGTCACCGCCAGCGCAGACGTGCGCGCGCATCGGCGGTGGTTGGAACTGGGGGGCGATGAGGGCCAGATTTTGGCCGAGGTTATCGCCCGCGATGCGCGCGATATGGGCCGCAGCGATGCCCCTTTGCGCCCAGCCGATGATGCCATCACATTGGACACATCGGCGCTGACGGTTGAGGCCGCCACTGCGCGCGCTATCGCGGCGGTAGAGGCAAAGCTGCCACGGCGGCTGGGCTAGGCGATGGGCCGCGCGCGCGTGATCCTGCACATCGATCGGCAGTATCACGACCGCTTTTTGCAAACCAAACGATTGGCGATGTTTGGCAAGATCCACAGCATCATCACAGCGCGCGGCGGCGAGGTTGTGCTGGCCCCGCGCCCCAAAGGGCGGCTTTCTGTTAGTGAAGCACAAGGGGACGGCGATCTGCATATCGTCGAAAGTGGCGGCGCGCGCGGGGTGGGCTGGCTGAACAGTTCCATCGCCTATCTGACGGGATTTTGGCATTTAGACGACAAGGGCATTTTGTCGGGCGCAGAAATGGCGGCGCGGGGCGATCTGGTGCCCCCTTCCCCGCCGGATGCGGCAAAGGCCGCCGCGTTCTTTGGTGATATTTGCGCGCGCTTTAAAGACAAACGCCGCACGCGCCATCAGCAACCCGAAACCACCGCCCCCCTGCCGCAAGGCTGCATTGCGGTTTTTCTGCAAGGCCGCGCGCCCGAACGCCATGGCCAGCATTTCTTTATCGGGCCAGAAATAATTGAGGCGGCGGCGCGCGGCGCGGGTGGGCGCGCGGTGCTGGTCAAACCGCATCCGCTGTTTATGGAGGAAGGCGCACAAATGGTCGCCGATGCGCAGGCGCAGGGGCTGGCGGTGCAATTGGCGCAGGCGCATATTCATGACCTGCTGGCCGCCTGCGCGGTGACGGTGTCTATCAACTCTGCCGCCGCGATTGAGGGGTTTTTGCACGGCAAGCCCACAATTCTGTGCGGGCGGGGCGATTTTGCGGCGCTGGGCGAAACCCTGATCGACCCCGATGATTTTGCCCAAACGCTGGAAAGCGCGCTGACTGTGCAGCGCGATTATGCGGGGTGGCTCTATTGGTATTTGAACCACCACGCCATTGCGATAGACTCTGCCGAAGCCGAAGCGCGGATTTTGGCCCGTTTTGCGCGCGCGGGATTTGATGCCGATCGGCTGGGGCTGCGGTGATGGAACACGCAGCGCCCGACTTGCCGCCCTCTGCCCCCGCCAAAGTGATTTTGCACATCGATCCGCGGTATCACGACCGCTATCGCAAGGCGGCGCATTTGGCGATTTTTCCGCTGATCGAAGATATCATCACGCAGGCAGGCGGGCAGGTTATTATTGAACCGCGCCCGCCCTTGACCTTGCCGCGCGATATGCGCTGGGGCGATGGTGATTTGCACATCGTCCAAGGTGGTATGGCGCGCGGGGTTGGGTATTTGAACGCGGGTCTTGCCTATCTGACGGGCTATTGGCATTTGGACGCGCAGGGCGTTTTGGCCGATAGCAGTGCGCTGGGCCGCAGCTTTGATCCCGCGCAGACGGATGCACATGCGGCAAAGGTGTTTCAAACAGATTTGCAGGCGCGCTTTGTGGCTGCGCGCGCCTCGCGCTATCGCCAAGCCAAAGATCGGGCCGAAGACCTTCCGCAAGGCTGCATCGCGTTGTTCCTGCAAGGGCCAGGTGTGGCGACGCGGCAGCAAACCTATTTGGGGCAAAAGGATATGCTGCGCGCCGTGGTTCAGGGCGCGCAGGGGCGGCAGGTGGTGGTCAAAGCCCACCCATTGCGGCGCGAACATGGCGCGGCGCTGATGGCTGATTTGCGCGCCGAAGGGCTAAAGTTTACCGAAGCAAATCCCAATGTGCATGACCTATTGGCGGCCTGCGCGGTGACCGTTTCGATCAATTCAGCGGCGGCGATTGAGGGGTTTTTGCATGGCAAGCCCGCCATTTTGTTTGGCCGCAGCGATTTTGCAGGCCAAGTTGAAACCGTGCGCCGCGCGCAAGATTTTTCCGCCGCGCTGCATTCAGCCCTAAATCAGCCGCGCGACTATGCGCCGTGGCTTCAGTGGTATTTCACCAAAAATTGCATCGACATCACCGCACCCGATGCCGCCGCGCGCATTCTGGCGGCCTTTGATGAGGCGGGGTTTGACGCAGCGCGCCTTGGCCTGAGCCGCACATAGGGCTGCACAGATGCGCGGGTGTTGTGCGGCTGCGCGCAGAGCTTGGGCTTGTTTGGCGGGCCGACTGGGCGCATCTGTATAGGAACGCAACCTAAGGAGAGCGCCATGAGCGGAAGGCTTCCCACCTATTTCATCTCGCACGGGGGCGGGCCTTGGCCGTGGATTCCCAATATGCGGGCGATGTTTGCAAACCTTGAAGCCTCGCTAAAGGCGATGGTTGCCGATCTGCCCGAACCGCCCCGCGCAATCCTGATGATTTCGGGCCATTGGGAGGAAGACGAGGCGGCAGTGATGGCCAGCCCAAACCCGCCGATGGTGTATGATTACCACGGCTTTCCGCCCGAAACCTATAAAATCATCTACCCCGCCCCAGGCGCACCCGATGTGGCCGCCCGCGCGCTGGCGCTGCTGCACGGCGCGGGGATTGCGGCGCATTTGGACACGAAACAGGGCTATGACCACGGCACTTTTGCGCCGATGGCGGTGATGTATCCAAACGCCGAAATTCCGCTGTTTCAGATTAGCCTGCTGAAATCTTACGACCCTGCCGCCCATTTCGCGATGGGCCGCGCGCTGGCCCCCCTGCGCGATGAGGGGGTTTTGATTGTAGGATCTGGCCTGTCCTACCATAACTTGGCGATGTTCGGCCCCGCCGCCAAAGACCCGTCCGAGGCGTTTGATGCTTGGCTGGGGCAGGCGCTGGCCAAGCCGCCCGCCGAACGCACGGCAGCGATCATCGATTGGGAATCCGCTCCCTACGCCCGCATTTGCCATAAGGAAGAAGACCACCTTGTGCCGCTGTTCGTGGCCCTTGGCGCGGCAGAAGCCGCCAAAGCGACCCGCATCTATCACGACACGGGTTTGTTTGGCGGGGTCACGGCCTCTAGCTATCGGTTTGATTAAGCTTTCCCTTGCAATACAGGGCTAAACCGCCTAATGGGGCGGCAGATTTCGGGCTTTGGCGATGCCAAGGCCCGAATCTGTTTTTGACGCGAGCAAGACCAGCGGAGCCAACCGCGCGGCCAGTGAAAAGACGTGAAAAGGAAACCTATATGAACTCGAAAGCTATGGACGAATTCGAAGCCCTGTTGAAGGAAAGCTTTGAAATCGACACTCCCGAAGAGGGAACCGTTGTTAAAGGCAAAGTGATCGCGATTGAAAGCGGTCAGGCCATCATCGATGTCGGCTACAAAATGGAAGGCCGTATCGACATTAAAGAATTCGCAGATCCAGGTGAGGCCCCCCGTATCGCCGTGGGCGATATTGTGGAAGTGTTCCTTGACCGCGTGGAAAATGCCCGTGGCGAGGCGCAAATCTCGCGCGAGAAGGCCCGCCGCGAAGAAGCTTGGGATCGCTTGGAAAAAGCCTACGAATCCGAAACCCGTGTTGACGGTGCCATTTTCGGCCGTGTCAAAGGCGGCTTTACCGTGGACTTGGGCGGCGCTGTGGCCTTCCTTCCTGGCAGCCAAGTTGACGTGCGCCCCGTGCGCGATGCTGGCCCGCTGATGGGCATGAAGCAGCCGTTCCAAATTTTGAAGATGGATCGCCGCCGTGGCAATATCGTTGTCTCGCGCCGCGCGATTTTGGAAGAATCCCGTGCCGAGCAGCGCGCCGAAGTGATCGGCAACCTGACCGAAGGGCAAACTGTGGACGGCGTTGTCAAGAACATCACCGAATACGGTGCGTTCGTTGATCTGGGCGGCGTGGACGGGTTGCTCCATGTCACCGACATGGCATGGCGCCGCGTCAATCACCCATCCGAGATTTTGAACATCGGCGAAACCGTTAAGGTTCAGGTGATCAAGATCAACAAAGACACCCACCGCATTTCGCTGGGCATGAAGCAATTGCAATCCGACCCATGGGATGCGGTTGAAAAGCTGTATGCACTGGGCACCCTGCACAAGGGCCGCGTGACCAACATCACCGATTACGGCGCATTTGTAGAGCTGGAAGCGGGCGTTGAAGGCTTGGTTCACGTGTCTGAAATGTCTTGGACCAAGAAAAACGTCCACCCCGGCAAGATCGTATCGACCAGCCAAGAAGTTGACGTGATGGTGCTGGAAATTGACAGCGTTAAGCGCCGCGTTTCGCTTGGCCTGAAGCAAACCCAGCGTAACCCATGGGAAGTGTTTGCAGAAACCCATCCTGTTGGCAGCCAGATTGAAGGCGAAGTTAAGAACATCACCGAATTCGGTCTGTTCGTGGGCCTTGATGGCGACATCGACGGCATGGTTCACCTGTCTGACCTGTCGTGGGATCAGCGCGGCGAAGACGCCATTCAAAGCTACCGCAAGGGCGACACGGTTACCGCCGCTGTCACCGAAGTGGATGTTGAAAAAGAGCGTATCTCGCTGTCGGTCAAAGCCTTGGGCGCGGACAACTTCAGCGAAGCGGTTGACGGCGTTAAGCGCGGTGAAATCATCACCGTTGCTGTATCCGCCATCGAAGAGGGCGGCGTTGAGGTGGAATATAACGGCGCCAAGTCGTTCATCCGCCGCAGCGATCTGGCCCGCGACCGTGGCGATCAGCGCCCCGAGCGTTTCAATGTGGGCGATAAGATTGACGTGCGCGTGACCGCTGTCGATCCAAAAACCCGCAAGCTGGGCCTGTCGATCAAGGCGCGCGAGATTGCCGAAGAAAAAGAAGCGGTCGAGCAGTATGGCTCGTCTGATTCGGGCGCAAGCCTTGGCGATATCTTGGGCGCGGCGCTGAAGGGCGACAAAGCCTAAGCGTTGCGCGACGAAGTGTGAAAAAGGGGGCCTCATCGCAAGATGGGGCCCTTTTGCATGTTGCCAGCGCAAACATTTTCATTTGTGTGCAGGATTTTTTGGCGATAGGTTACTTTTTGATGGGTTTACAAGATGTCCAGCGTAGCGGGTTGATTGTGGTATTCGCTCAATAGAACGGGGAATGGGTGAGATGATTAGATCAGAATTGGTTCAAAAAATTGCCGACGAAAATCCGACTTTGACGCAGCGCCATGTCGAGCGCATTGTCAGCACGGTTTTTGACGAAATTATTAATGCATTGGCCAAGGGTGACCGCGTGGAACTGCGCGGCTTTGGCGCGTTTTCGGTTAAGGCACGCGATGCGCGCGTGGGCCGCAACCCGCGCACGGGCGAGGCGGTGAGGGTTGATTCCAAGAAGGTGCCGTTTTTCAAAACGGGCAAGCTGCTGCGCGATCGGTTGAACGGCGCTTAAGCCAAAGCCATTGGCCAAAGGAAATACCATGCGCTATTTGCGCCTTGCTTTGCTTTTTCTATTGGCCCTTGCACTGGTTTTGGTGGCGATGGCCAACCGCGCGCCAGTTATGGTGCAATTGCTGCCAGCTGATTTTGCCGCGCTGCTGGGGGTAAATTTTGGGTTGGAACTGCCCATGTTCTTGGTAATTTTTGCCAGCATCACAGCAGGGCTGCTGATTGGTTTTGTGTGGGAATGGCTGCGCGAGCATAAGCACCGCGCCGCCGCCCGCCAATCTGGCAAAGCGGTCAGCAAGCTGGAACGCGAATTGGCAAATATGCGCGATGCCACATCCCTGCCCAAAGATGATGTGCTGGCGATATTGGATGCGCCAAAGGCAAAATGATGCCAGATATTCGTGTGAAAATCTGCGGTCTGCGGACACCGGCCGATGTGCAAGCGGCCGCAGATGCTGGGGCCGCATATGGCGGATTCGTGTTTTTCGCCAAAAGCCCGCGGCATTTGGGCATTGATCAGGCGCGCGAATTGACACGCAATGCGCGAGAAGGGCTGGCCAAAGTCGCCCTTGTGGTGGATGCGGACGACGCATTTCTGGATGCGCTGCTGGCGGAATGCCCCTTTGACATGCTGCAATTACATGGCCACGAGCCCGTGGCCCGCGTTGCCGAAATTCGCGCACGATACGGCCTGCCCGTTATGAAAGCGGTGGGAATTGCCGAGGCAGGGGATTTGGACGCGGCCTTTGAATATTCTTTGGTCGCCGATCAGATTTTGATCGACGCCAAGCCGCCAAAAGATGCTGCCCTGCCGGGTGGCAATGGACTGGCATTTGATTGGCGGCTGGTGGCGCAGCGGCGTTGGCTGCGGCCTTGGATGCTGGCGGGCGGGCTGACACCCGAGAATGTCGCGCAGGCGATTGCGCTGACCAACGCGCGGCAGGTGGATGTATCGTCGGGCGTAGAATCTGCACCCGGGGTCAAAGAACCTACCAAGATCGCGGCCTTTGTGAAGGCGGCGACGGGGGATTTACCTGCTAACGTGCCGATTTTGCGTTAAGGTTGGATGCCTGCGGCGCGGATATTTGGGCCTGTATGAAAGTCAGAAGGCACGAAAGGTCATCGTTGTAAGGGTGCGCTGGATGCCTGCAATATCGAACAGCTTTTGGCTGAGGTAATGGCCCACATCTTCCCCATCGGGGATATAGACCTTGGCAATCAGGTCAAACTCGCCGCTGGTGGAAAACAGTTCTGACACCACCTCGCGGTCATAAATCGCAGTCGCCACGTCATAGGTTTTCCCCGGGGTGCAGCGGAATTGGACGAAAACGCAGGTCATCATAGCCTCTTTCTTTGAGTTAGTTTGGGTCTTGCGGCGGTGGGTTGTTCAGCGTCAGTGGCGCGGCAGGGGCGGCGCGCAGATCATCCACCGAAAGCGGGTCTTTGGGCAGGGCAAGGCGGTTGCGGGTGACCCAAATCAGCTGATTTTGCGCGCGGGTGATGGCAACATAGGCAAGGCGCTTCCACAGTGCAACGCCCACCTCGGCGCGGCCAGATTGGGCGGCGGCAAAGAGATCGGGCGCAAAGACCTGCACCGTGTCCCATTGGCTGCCTTGCGCCTTGTGGATGGTTACAGCCGCGCCGTGCAGGAATGCGGCCCCCATGGTGGCGGCAGATGGGATAAAGGGTTCTTCCTCGTCTGGTTTTTCGATTTTGATGATAGATGCGGCGGAAACTTGGGGGTCTTCTGCCCCCACCACATGCAGGCGGGCAAAACCATCTCGGTTGCCAGGGCCAAGGTAGATAACCTGCGCGCCCTTAATCAGGCCCCGCGCTTCGAGGTCTATGCGCTTTTTGCGGTGCTTTAGGGGCAATTCGATGCCATCGCAGATCAGCGGCTCACCCGCCAGAAGTTCAGTTTCAGGTGCGCCGTAGGCGGCGCGAAACGCATTTATCAGACGAATGCGCGTGGCATTGCGCCAAACCAAAACAGGGCTGCGCGCCATCAGGCTGGCGTCTGCCCTTTCGCTGACCAAAACGCGCGGATCATCTGCGGCGGCCTTTTCCACCAGCCGATCAAAGGCGTCAAAGCTAAGGTCAGGGTCGCCCAAGGCATGGGCGAGATCAAGAATTGGGTTACCTTCCGCTTGGCGGTGGATGCGCGATAGGGTCAACTTGCGCCCTTGGCCAAGGCGGTCGAACACCATCGCGCCCGACAGGCCCACAGGGGCCAGTTGCGCAGGATCGCCGAACAAGACAAGCGAAGGAAAAATTTCGCGCAGGTCGTCTAGCTGGCGTTCATCCAGCATCGAAGATTCGTCAACAAAGCCAATGTCGAGCGGTTCTTCGCGCCGCTTCCAGCCTTTGATAAAATCTGACCCGCGCAGACCAGCGGCGGCCAGCGCGCCGGGGATAGACGGGACTTGGGCATAAAAGGCATGGGCGCGGTCAAGCGCCAAATCCGTCAGCCCTTCAACAACGGGGCGAGGGGACGTGCCTGTCAGCCATTCGGCGATTTTCTCGTACTGGGGGTCGTAGATGGGGGTGTAAAGAATGCGGTGAATGGTGGTTGCGGGCACGCCGCGCAGGCGCAGAACGGATGCGGCCTTGTTCGTGGGGGCCAAAATGGCCAGCGTGCGGCGATCTTTGCGGCGTTTGGGTTCATAATCGCCCGACACCAGATCAACCCCAGCGGCAACAAGCGCGCGGTACAGCGCGGCAAGCAGCATGGTTTTGCCCGAACCCGCCTTACCCACCACCGCCAGCACCGAAGCAGACCCTTCTGCGCGCGGCGTCAGCGCGCCGTGTTCCAGATCGATGCCATGCATGAACATTTCGGCGGAAACGCGGTCAAACGCTTCGGCTTGGTCATCGGAAAAGGTCAGGGCTGGCACGGACATACCCCTGCATAGCGCAGGGCGAAGGCATTGCACAGATGCCCGATCAGCTTTGCGACTGGTCTTCGCCTGCCTGTTCGGATTTTGTCTTATCCGTCAGCTCTTTGCGCGCCACATCCAGCGCGATTGCAGCCTGCTGCGCAATGGCGGGCAAGTCGTTTTTCTCGGCGTAACTGCGCAGATCGGTCAAAACGTCAAAAATCCAATCGTGGCGCATGGTACACCCGCACTGATACATCAACAACTTTAGATATAGGCGCTATAGATCAGGGGGGGTACCTATGCGGATGGAAACAAACTGTATCAAATTTGAATACAATTTAGGCCAAATGTGACAGGCCAGCCGCATTGGGCTGGCCTGTCGCGCCGTGCTGCTGCACCTTAGCGGTTGCGCGATGCTTCCAGCGTGTCATCAAAGGTGCGCAGGCCCGTGCGGGGCGCTTGCACCAGCACCGCCATATTGCCGGGCTTATGTTTGTTCTGGCGCATCAGCGTATGTGCGGCAGGGATATCGGCCCAAGGGAACACTTCGGACATGCACGGATCAAGGCGGCGCTCGATCATCAGCTTATTGGCGGCGGCGGCCTGTTTCAAATGGGCAAAATGGCTGCCTTGCAGGCGTTTTTGATGCATCCACATATAGCGCACGTCAAAAGTGCAGTTAAAACCCGTGGTGCCCGCGCAGATCACCACCATACCGCCCTTTTTGCACACAAGAGAGGATACGGGAAAGGTCGCCTCGCCCGGATGTTCGAACACCATATCCACATTCACGCCCTTGCCCGTTATGTCCCAAATGGCTTTGCCAAAGCGGCGGGCCTCTTTCAGCCAGTCGTTATATTCGGGTGTGTTCACGGTGGGCATCTGCCCCCAGCAGGAAAAGTCCTTGCGGTTGATGACGCCCTTTGCGCCAAGACCCATCACGAAATCGCGTTTATCCTCTTCAGAAATGACGCCAATCGCATTGGCCCCTGCGGTGTTTATCAACTGAATCGCGTAAGAGCCCAGCCCGCCTGACGCGCCCCAGACCAGTACGTTTTGGCCTGGCTTCAAATCGTGCGGCTCGTGGCCAAACAACATGCGATAAGCGGTGGCAAGGGTTAAGGTATAGCAGGCGGATTCTTCCCATGTCAGATGGCGCGGGCGGGGCATAAGCTGCTGCGCCTGCACGCGGGTGAACTGCGAAAAGCTGCCATCGGGGGTCTCATAGCCCCAAATGCGCTGGCTGGGCGAATACATCGGATCGCCGCCGTTGCAATCTTCGTCATCGCCATCGTCTTGGTTGCAATGGATGACCACCTCGTCGCCAACCTTCCAGCGTTTGACCTTATCCCCCACGGCCCAAACAATTCCAGCCGCATCAGAGCCTGCAACATGAAAGGGCTGTTTGTGGCCATCAAACGGGCTGATCGGAACGCCCAGCGCTGCCCAAACCCCGTTATAATTGACCCCTGCTGCCATCACCAAAACCAGCACTTCGTGGCTGTCGATTTTCCATGTATCGACCACCTCGATTTGCATGGCGCTGTCGGGTTCGCCGTGGCGTTCGCGGCGGATTGACCACGCGTACATTTTGGCGGGGACATGGCCCATGGGGGGCATTTCGCCAATGTCATACAGGTCTTTGATTGGGGCCGCATATTGGGGGGCGGTATCTAGGGCCATCGTCATCTCCAGCAAAGTGCTGCGCCGCAGAATCGGGCGCTTGCCGGGCATTTACACAACCGCCACGCAATAATGCAACCAAAAAAATATCTTTTTTGTAATTTTATGTCTGCCGCGATGCAGCAATCTGATTTAGCCAGTGCTGCATGGGTGCGGCGTAAAACTGCAACAGCGGCGTTTCGATGGGGGTTAAATCGCCTGCCACAATCCCCCGCGCAATCAACGGGCGCAGGCCAGAGGCAAGCAGTAGGTCGGGTTTAGGCAGTTTCAGAACTGCGCCAACACGGGCTAAATCGGAAATGGTGGCGGTGGCCATGGCCAAAAGCGCATCTTCCGTTTTGGGGCCGCGCAGCAATAGGGCAGCGATCAGCGGCACGGGCAAAACAGGTACCACATCCGCAATAGCCGCCATCAGCTTTGCGCCCAAATCCTCAATCCCGCCCTGATGATTGCGCAGCGAAATCGGTGCGCCAAAGGCAGCGGCGGCCATGCCAAACCCGCGAAAACGGCGGCGCAGAATATGCCAGCCCACCCGCGCGGCAAAGGCCAAAGCTTCGCCGATGCTGGCCTTGAACTGCCGCGTTCCTGCCAGATTGGCACGCACCAGAATACGGTCTTCCAGCACGCGGTCATAGGCCAGACCCACGGGCACAAACACCACATCGCGGCCATGCGGCATATCGGCGGCAGCGATATAAGACAGCAGGCCCATCTTTGCGCCGCCAATTTCGCCCGACAGCGATAACCCGCCTTCGGGGAAAATCGCCTGTGTTGTGCCCTCCTCGGTCGCCATTTGAACATAGCGGGCCAGCACACGCCGATAGAGGGTGTTGCGCGAGGTGCGGCGAATAAAATAGGCCCCCATCGCGCGGATCAGGCGCGAAAACGGCCATATTCGCGCCCATTCGCCCACCGCATAAGACAGGTTGGTGCGCTGCGCGGCCAGCCACGTAACCAGCACATAATCCATATTGCTGCGATGGTTGATCACAAACACGACAGTGTCTTTGGGGTTTATAGTGGCAAGCGCCGCGTCCAGTTTGCCCAAGCGCACCGAGTAGAACGCGCGCGACATCGGGCGCGCTGCGCGAATAGCAAAACCAAAATACAGCGTGGCCGAAAAGGCGGGGACAATTTCGCGCGCATAGCGGCGGGCCTCTTGCAGGGCCACATTGCCGGGAATGTTCATCGCGCGCGCGTGTTCGCCCACAGCCTCTAGCACGCGCGGCTCATACAAAAGCCGCGCAATCATATCTTGGCGGCGGGCCAGTTTGAACGGCTCGATCGGGCGGTCAAGACGGGCGTTCAGACGGGCGACCGCCTTTTCAAAACGGCGGCGAAAAAACCAGCGCACCGAGGGGAACAAAAAATGCGACGCAAAGGTCACGCCAGCAAATAGCGCGATCAAGATGGCAAGCCAAAGCGGAACCGTTACAGGCGTAAACATCGCAGCAGGCTGGCAGGAAATGGGGCGGCGGTAAAGTCCCTGCCCACGCCGCAGCGCAGCGATTGACATTGATCTAAAATTGCGCTTAGTGATCTTTGCACGAAATTAAATTACCCAAAGGCCGCGCCATGACTGACACGCAAAAAGATCAACCTTGGCTGTTTCGCACCTATGCGGGCCATTCTACGGCGGCAGCATCTAACGCGCTACATCGCGGCAATTTGGCCAAGGGGCAGACGGGCCTATCGGTGGCCTTCGATCTGCCCACACAAACGGGATATGATTCGGATCATGAACTGGCGCGCGGCGAGGTGGGCAAGGTTGGCGTGCCGATTTGCCATTTGGGCGATATGCGCGCGCTGTTTGATGCCATTCCCTTGCAGCAAATGAACACATCGATGACGATCAACGCGACAGCTCCGTGGCTGCTGGCGCTGTATATCGCCGTGGCCGAAGAACAAGGCGCAGATATTTCCGCCCTGCAAGGCACCGTGCAGAATGATCTGATTAAGGAATATCTTTCGCGCGGCACCTACATTTTTCCGCCCAAACCCAGCCTGCGGATGATTACCGATGTGGCGGCCTATACCCAAACCCATTTGCCCAAATGGAACCCGATGAATATTTGCAGCTATCATCTGCAAGAGGCGGGGGCGACGCCGCAGCAGGAATTGGCCTTTGCGCTGGCCACGGCCTGCGCGGTGCTGGACGATTTACGCGGCAAAGTGGCACCCGCCGATTTTCCTGCGATGGTGGGGCGGATTTCATTCTTTGTGAATGCGGGCATTCGTTTTGTGACCGAACTGTGCAAAATGCGCGCCTTTGTGCAGTTGTGGGACGAAATTTGTGAAAGCCGCTATGGCATTACGGATGCTAAGTATCGCCGTTTCCGCTACGGCGTGCAGGTGAACAGTTTGGGCCTGACCGAACAGCAGCCCGAAAACAACGTCTACCGCATTTTGATTGAAATGCTGGCTGTTACCCTTTCCAAAAACGCCCGCGCCCGCGCCGTGCAACTGCCCGCTTGGAACGAGGCGCTGGGCCTGCCGCGCCCATGGGATCAGCAATGGTCGCTGCGGATGCAGCAGGTCTTGGCCTATGAGACCGATCTTTTGGAATATGACGATTTGTTCGATGGCAACCCCGCGATTGACCGCAAGGTGGCCGAACTTGCGCAGGGCGCACGCGAGGAATTGGCGCGCATTGATGCGATGGGCGGGGCGGTGGCCGCGATTGACTATATGAAGGGCCGCTTGGTCGACAGCAACGCCGAACGCATCGCCCGCATAGAGCGCGGCGAGACAGTGGTTGTGGGCGTGAACCGTTGGGCTAAGGGCGAAGAAAGCCCGCTGACCGCTGGCGATGGATCGATCATGCAATCGGATCCTGCCGCCGAGGCCGACCAGATTGCGCGCCTAGCCGCGTGGCGCGGCGCGCGCGATGGCGGTGCGGTGCAGGCCGCGTTAGAGGCGCTGCGCGCGGCGGCAGTTTCGGGGGCAAATATCATGCCCGCATCCATTGCGGCGGCGCGCGCGGGCGTGACCACGGGCGAATGGGCCGCCGTTGCCCGCAGCGCCTTTGGCGAATATCGCGCGCCCACGGGGGTGTCGAAATCCCCGTCCAACCGCACCGAAGGGCTTGAGCCGATCCGCGAGGCGGTGCAGGCAGTCTCGGCCAAGCTTGGCCGCCCGCTGTCATTCCTTGTGGGCAAACCTGGGCTTGATGGCCATTCCAACGGGGCCGAACAAATCGCCGCCCGCGCGCGCGATTGCGGCATGGACATTCATTACGAAGGTATTCGTCTGACGCCTGCGCAAATCATCGAAGCGGCGGCGCAGCAGCGCCCGCATGTGATTGGCCTGTCCATTCTGTCGGGCAGTCATCTGCCACTTGTGCGCGATGTGTTGGCGCGGATGCGCGAGGAAGGGCTGGGTCACATCCCGCTGGTCGTGGGCGGCATTATTCCCGAAGACGATGCCGCCGCCCTGCGCGCGGCAGGCGTGGCAGCGGTGTATACGCCCAAGGATTTCGAGCTGAACCGCATTATGATGGATATTGTCGGGCTGGTGGATGCAGCTCCTGTAGCGGCGGAATAATCACCCCTGCTGGGCAGGCTCCCACACCGCCTGACCATCAATCAGCAGCTTTTTCAGGCCCAATTGGTCGCGGTAATCGCGGCCAATATCGTCAATCGCATCGCGTTCGTTTGCGCCGCGCAGAAACATGCATCGATAGGGTAGGGCCATCTCCTCTAGCGCGGGATTTAGCCCTTTGAAAAACTGCTTTTCGGGGTCAAGGCGGGTGTCAAGCAGGTCTGCCGCCGCCCGCAAAAACGGGCCTTTGAACATGCCGGGCGATGTCGAAAAGGCGTTTATCAACTCGTCTTTCAAAATATATCCGCGCGGGCTGCGGGTGATGCGGCGGTAAGTTTGATGCGGCAACCCGCGTGTGTGTTTGGTGGCGCAGACCAAGGTGACGGCCTGAACGTCCTCGGCGGCCAGCAGATCAAAGAATGGCTGCGGGTTGATATCTTCGCGCGCTGTCCAATCATCTTCCATGTGGAACACAAAATCAGATTTCGTCGCCTGCCACGCGCGCTGCACAGCCGCTGCAAAGCCCGCCGTTTCGGGGCGAAAGATATGAAGCTGGGTGGTTTCGGGCGGAAATGCGGCGCGCAGCAATTCTGCGCAGTCATCCCCCGCCGCCGCATCCCCCATGAACGGGTCGATATTGGCAATCACATTGGCAAAGCGAAAATGCGGGAACATCCGCGCGCCAAAACTGGCCAAAGTTTGCGAAAGCAGGCTGGGCCTGCGCCCACAAATCATCACCAAATCAATCGACCCTACCATGCCCCCTGCCCCGTGCTGCCTTTTGCCCCATGCTAACGGGGCCAAAGCGCGCACGCAATCGGTTAGGGGGCGATGCGCGATTCGCCCATGGCGATACTGGCGCTGGTTTGAATATCCGCCGCCGATAAGCCCGCATGTAGGGTGTAGCTGCCCGCCGCCACGTGCCAGCCCCGCGCGCCCACATCCCAATAGGCAAAATCGCGGGCGGTTAAGTGCAGCGTTATGTCCCGCGCCTCGCCCGCAGCCAGTTCAACCTTGGCAAAGGCTTTCAGTTCCTTTTCTGGGCGCTGGATGGGGGCGTCTTGCGGGGCAACATACAGTTGCACCACCGCCGTGCCCGCCTGCGCGCCTGTATTTGCAACAGTCACCCGCGCCTGCAAATCTGCGCCAATGCGCAGATTGGACAAGGCAAAGTTGGTATGCGTCAGCCCAAAGCCAAAGGGGAACAAGGGGGCCACGCCGTGGCGGTCGTAATGGCGATAGCCGATGAAAACGCCTTCCTCATAGCGGACTTGGCCGCTTAGGCCAGGGTAAATCTCGGCATCTTGGGAATGGGTGGGGTTGTCGTTCCAGCGGCGGGGAAAGGTTTGGGCAAGGCGGCCTTTTGGCTCGGCCAGCCCCAGCAAAACATCTGCAATGGCATGGCCCGTTTCCTGCCCCGCGTACCACGCCTGCAACAGCGCGGGGGCGCGATCCAGCCAGGGCATTTCCACGGGGCCGCCAGTTTGCAGCACGATAACGGTGTTGGGGTTGGCCGCCAGCACGGCCGCAACCAGTTCGTCCTGACGGCCGGGCAGGCGGATATTTTCCAGATCAGACCCTTCGGTATCCCACTGGGCATTGCGGCCCACGAAGACCACAGCGCGGTCAGCACCTGCTGCGACGCGGGCCGCCTCGGCAATATCACCGTCACCCATCGGGCGGCCAATACCAATACGAAGCGCCGAAAAAACCAAATTATCGGCGGGGCGGTTGGCAAATTCGATCACCACTTCGGCAGGCTGGCCTGCGGGAAGGTCAACCTCGCCCACCACCTCATCGCAGCCCTCTTCAAAAAATGTTCGGCCCTTTTTCCAGCCGTCCCACGCATTGGCGATCAGATGGCCGTTGACATAAACGCGGGCAAAGCCAGCGCTGACAGCCCCAACGCGGTGTATGCCGCCCTGATCGGGGGTGAATGTGCCGCGAATACGGGCCGAGAAATTGGCAGGGTCTACTGCGCCGCCCGCCAGTGGCGGAATCCAAAACGCCTCGGCACTGTCCATTGTACCCGTGCCCAGCGCAGGGCCCTTCAATTCGCGCCCTGCAAAGAATTCCACCGACAGTGGGCCTTGCAACACAGGCTCCCACCGATGGTTGGTGCATCCTGCCGAATAGGTCAGTGCCCCCTCGCCCATCGCAGCCGCCAGCCCGTCATAGGGAGAAATCGCGTAATGCGGGTTCAGCTGGGCCGACCCGCCCCCCATGATCTGCGCGGTTTTGGCATTGGGGCCAATCACCGCCAGAGTGCCAGTTGTGGGCAGGGGCAAAAGCCCGCCATCATTTTTCAGCATCACGGTGCCCTCTGCCCCCGCGCGGCGGATGAGGGCAGAAAGTTCGGGGGTGGAATGGGCCGTTTCGCTAAATTCGCGGTGGTCATCCAAACTGCCCACCCGCGCCATCAG
>JAIXVS010000382.1 GCA_027482795.1 Rhodobacter sp. | reverse complement strand
TTGCATCCCCTTCATTTGGGGACGGCAATGGCCACTTGTCAACAAATTAGCAGCGGCAATTTCATAAAACTGTCACGATAGGCGAAAGTTCTCACCTAAGTAAACGCGGCGCACGACCTCATCCGCGACAATCTCGGCGGTGGTGCCCGTTTTCAGCACCACGCCATCGTGCAAAATATAGGCGCGATCCACGATAGACAGGGTTTCGGCCACGTTGTGATCTGTAATCAAAACGCCAATGCCGCGCGATTTCAGATCATGCACCAAATGGCGAATATCGCCCACGGCAATGGGGTCTACGCCCGCAAAGGGTTCGTCCAGCAGCAGGTATTGCGGATTGGCCGCAAGGCAGCGCGCAATCTCGGCGCGCCGCCGCTCGCCCCCCGATAGGGCCATGGCGGGGGCTTCGCGCAGGTGGCTGATGGAAAATTCTGACAGCAGTTGTTCCAACCGCTCGCGGCGGCGGTGGTGGTCTTTTTCGGCAATTTCCAGCACGGCCAGAATATTCTCTTGCACGTTCAGCCCGCGAAAAATCGACATTTCTTGCGGCAAATAGCCAATCCCCATTTGCGCGCGCCGATACATGGGCAGCGCGGTTACCTCTTGCCCATCAATCATCACATGGCCCGCATCAGGGGTCACAAGGCCTGCAATCGAATAAAAGCAGGTGGTTTTCCCGCAGCCGTTGGGGCCCAATAGGGCCACCACTTCGCCCCGTTCCAGCCGCAAAGACACATCGCGGATCACCACGCGCTTTTTATAACTTTTGCGCAGGTTTTGCACATTCAAACCCGTGGGCAGGCCCGAAGTCAGGCCCGTGAGGGCGGCGCTTTGCGGGTGTGGGGCAGTCATCGCGGGGGCTGTCATGGCGCTGCTTTCTGTGGCGCGCCCTCTGATTCCGCGCTGGGAACAAAGGTGCTGCGCACCCCGCCTTGCAACTGCCCAAGACCCGTTTGCATGTTTGCCACAAATGTCTCGGCGGTAAAGGTTGCAGGCCCTTGGGTCAGCACAACCGCGCCTGTCATGGTGACAATCCCTGTATCAATTACATATTCCGCATTTTGCGATTGCGCGGCATCTGTGGCATTGACCAAAAGTACCCCGCCCGATGCCCACAGCCGCGCAATACGGTCAGCATCAGCTTCGTATTCCACCCGCACCTCGGCGGCAGATAGGCGCATCTCGCCCTGCACGACCACAACATTTCCCGTGAACACTGCCGTGCGGGCTGCTTCATCCACGGCCAAACTTTCCGATGTAACCGCAACAGGCGCTTTGGGATCGCCCTTTAGCCCGCCAAAGGTGATGGATGCAGACTCAGCCGATTGCGCCACGGCGGGCGGCGCAAAGGGCTGCCAAAAAGGCAGCATCATGGCCAATGCCAAAATGTAACGCCGCATCGCTTTGCCCCAAATACCTTGATCTAAACTCACCCGACCCCAGCCTTTCGGCAGCGGCGTTAGGGCCTGTATAACAGGCGCACACCCGAATTGAAAACAAGAAGAAA
The DNA here is from genome assembly GCA_027482795.1 of Rhodobacter sp. Taxonomy (GTDB): domain Bacteria; phylum Pseudomonadota; class Alphaproteobacteria; order Rhodobacterales; family Rhodobacteraceae; genus Cypionkella. Next base: position 3,754 of record JAIXVS010000382.1, on the reverse strand, counting down.
TTTACCATTGGTTTGCTGCACGCTCATGCGCCCTGCGGTCAAATCGCCCAGCGGCCCCGTTGCCTGCACCTGCGAGCGGCTTGTCGCGGCAGCGCTGGCGATATCCACATCCAGCGCCTGCGTGGTCATCACATACCCGCCCGAATCTATATGCACCCCGCCCGTCAGCGCCGCCTTTTCTGCGCCATCGTTATAATTCAGGCTGGCCGCGGTGATCGTGGTCACATCGCCCGACAGCGCTGTAATTTTGCCCGTAGCGGTATTTGCAATAGCGCGCCGCTTGCCCTGCGGGATGACGGTTGTGGCGGTTAAATCAATCGCAGCACCATTGGCCGCGGTGGTGGCAATGCGCACATCGGTCATCTTCGGCTCGCGCAGGCGGTCTTCGATGTCGACTTCGGCAAAGGGAATTGCGCCGTCTAGCGTGATGCTGCGCGAAAACAAAAACAGGCTGGATAGAATCGCCAGCGCCACCGCAGGCAGGATAAGTTTTAGAAAACGGATGCGGCGCGAATGGCGCGCAAAGGCATATTTGCGCGGCGGCAGGCTGTTTGGCGGCAGACTGTTTGGGGGCGCGCTCATATCACCCCCGCGCGCAGGAAATCATGGATATGCACAATGCCGCGCGCGCGCTGTGGCGCTGCGGGGTCAATCACAAATAGGCAGGTGATCTGCGCCTGCGTCATCAGCGCCAGCGCACTGCCCGCCAGCGCATCGGGGGCCAGACTGCGCGGGCTGCGCGTCATCACATCGCCCGCTCTCATGCCCATCAGCCCATCCATATGGCGGCGCAAATCGCCATCGGTGATAATGCCCACCAAATTACCCTGCGCGTCCTGCACGCCCACCACGCCAAAGCCCTTTTGGCTGATGGTTAAAATCGCCTCGCTCATCGGGGCGCTTGCGGCAACCAGCGGCATACCCGTATGCATCACATCTGCCACCCGCAGCAGTTTTGCGCCCAAAGGCCCGCCTGGGTGAAAGGCGCGGAAATGCACAGCGGTAAAGGCACGGTGCTGCATCAGTGCCACGGCCAGCGCATCGCCCATCGCCAATGTCATCGTGGTGGACGAGGTGGGCACAATCGCTTCGGCCCCCGCCTCGGCCACTGCGGGCAAGATTAAGGCAATATCACAGGCCCGCGCCATGGTGCTGGCGGGGCGCGATGAAATTCCCAGCATCGGGATGCCAAAGCGCTGACAATGCGCGATAATATCCGCCAGTTCCGCCGTCTCGCCCGAATTGGAAATCAGCAGCGCAATATCGCCCGCCGTCAGCATCCCCAAATCGCCATGGCTTGCCTCGGCAGGGTGAACGAAATGCGCAGGCGTGCCCGTGCTGGCCAGCGTGGCCGCGATTTTCCGCGCGATATGCCCCGATTTGCCGATGCCCGACACAATCACCCGCCCCGTGCAGGCAAGGATACGCGCGCAAGCCGCCTCAAACTCTGGCCCGATGCTGTGCGCCAGCGCGCCCAGCGCCTCTGCCTCGGCCGCAATCACGCGGCGGGCCGTGGTGATCAGGTCAGTGGTGGAAGATGTCATTCGGTTCGTCCCAGCCCATCAAATCCAACTTGGCACGGGTGGGCAAAAAGTCAAAACAGGCCTGCGCCAGCGCAAGCCGATCCTCGCGGATCAAAATCGCCTCCAGCGCCTCCTTCAGCTTGTGCAAATACAGCACATCCGACGCCGCATAATCGCGCTGCGCATCGGTCAGCACCGCGCTGCCCCAATCGGATGTCTGCTGCGCCTTGGACACATCCACCCCCGCATATTCCAGCAGCAAATACTTCAACCCGTGGCGATCGGTATAAGTGCGGATCATGCGAGACGCGATTTTCGTGCACCACACAGGCGCAGTCGCCACGCCAAACGCCGCTTGCAGCGCCGCAATATCAAACCGCCCAAAGTGAAACAGCTTTAGCACAGTAGGATCCGTCAGCAGCGCCACCAAATTCGGCGCCCCCACCTGCCCGCGCGCAATCTGCACCAAATGCGCATTCCCATCACCGGACGACAGCTGCACCAAACACAAACGATCCCGCGCAGGGTTCAGCCCCATGGTTTCCGTATCAATCGCCACCACGGGCCCAAGGGCCAGCCCATCGGGCAGATCGTTTTGATAAAGATATATGGCCATGGGGGGTGTCCTGCCTAGGGTTTGGCTATGTCCTAGCGGGGAGGGGGGGCTGGGTCAACTGCCACCATCGCGGGGTGCTTTTCGCATGGCATTGGTGATGGCCATCGTTTCCACCGACACGCGGGTCACGCGCAGAAGCAAGTCGATCACATGGTCTTTGTAATCGACAAAGCGGTAGGTGTTAAACTTTTCGCGGATGGTTTTGTCTTTTGGGGTTTTTTCCTTGTATTGGTCCAAAATCCATTCAAGGGCAGACCGATTGCCCAGCTTATAATCCCAACATTCGGGGGGGATGGCGGAAAGGGTGGTCTCCGAATCTAGCGTGATAGTGCCTGCGTCTCTGTCCGCCTTTAGCGCGGCTTTGGGGGGCAGGCCTGCGGCGGCGGCGCGGGTGTCGGGCACATCGCGGCGGGTGAGGGGCCAAGGGGTGGCGCTTTCATAGCCGATGTGCAGCGCCAGCAAAGATTTGCCCCAATCGCGCCATTGCGGGAAATGGGGATACAGCGGGATGCGCGGAAATTCGCGTTTCAGGTTCAGCGCATAGGTTTCGCGGTAAATGGGGTCGTGCAGCACGGCATAGACATAGGCGAAAACATCATCCTTGGTGATGCCCGCCCCCTTGCCGTAATGCGCGGTGAACTGCGCAAGCGCCCAATCGGTGATATTGTCGATCTGCTCGCCTGTGGAGGTGTAGCGTTGGCGGGGGAGGCAAAATGTTCCACCATTCCCCTGCTTCAGCATATTGAGATCTGGAATTGCAGAGCTAACAAATGATGCAAGAGGCCATTCAGAATTGAGTGAATACACATTTATCGACTGGTTTTTCAGCGAAAAATCTAATGGAAAAGCTGCCTTTTGTGCATAGAAACGATGCATCAAATAGTCTGTGTATACCACTGATTTTCTTACGAATGGTCGATACTGTGCCGTGCGAAAGCTAAGATCGCCCTCTGAGATTGCGTGACGCTTTTTTGCTAAAGCGACTAGCTCAGTAGTCCACTTTATTCGTTCTGCACCATCAGTGTTTTCTGGCTGCGGCAGTTCGTTTTGGACAACGCTATTGTAGGCCAACAAAAAGTCACTCACTTTAGTCTTCAATGCATCGACGGAGAAATCATAGCACCAGTCGTCTCGGTTGGTTGAGACACCTAAGGACACAAGTTTAAAAATCGCCCTTTCCTGCCCCTTGGTCTTGGCCGCCTTCGTCACCTTATCTGCCACGGGGATCATGCTGTCCCAGTCGTTTTCAGTTAGGTTGATCCAGTTGGCGTTCTTGTCGGGGGTGATCTGCACAAAGGGGGCATCGCTGGCCTTGACCTGCGACAGCCATGCCAGCTTTTCATCCGATGTGTCCATTTCAGGGCGGCGGACATAGTGAATTTGCGCGGGTGGTTTCAACTTGTCCTTATCGCGGGCGCGGCGCACGAAAAACGAAATCGCCACCCCTGTTTGTATGCCAAAGACATTGTTTTTTGTGCCCGAAAGTTTGGGGTTGGCACGCACATCCCCGCCCAAATCCACCACATAAATTTCGTCAAACTCGGCTGCCACATAGCGGCGAAACCCGTCAAAGGTGCGGCTGTCGATAAAGCTGCGGTTGGTGATAAAGGCGATG
>JAIXVS010000232.1 GCA_027482795.1 Rhodobacter sp. | reverse complement strand
GCGGCGCAAACGGACGAGGCGCTGGCGCGGGCCGCGAAATCTGAGGCCGAGGGCGAGGCGGCCGCCCTGCGCGCCGAGGTGGCCGCTTTGACCAAGCTGGTAGAGCGCGATGCAGGCACGGGCGGGCAGCTTTTGGACATGCTGTCGGTGGCGGCGGGCTACGAGCTGGCGCTGGGCGCGGCGCTGGCCGATGATCTGCGCAGCCCTGAAATTGCGGCGGGCGGGCAGACTGGCTGGGCGCGCTTGCCCGATTTGATCGATGCGCCGCGCCTGCCTGCGGGGGTGGAGCCGCTTGCCCAGCATGTCACCGCGCCGCCCGTTTTGGCGCGGCGTTTGGCGCAAATTGGGCTGGTTGCGGCGGGGCAGGGCGCGGCGTTGCAGCCCCTGCTTGCGGCGGGGCAGCGGCTGGTCACGCGCGAGGGGGATTTGTTTCGCTGGGATGGCTTGCGCATTGCCGCGAAAGACGCGCCATCGGCGGCGGCGCAGCGGCTTATTCAGCGCAACCGCCTAAGCGCTGCGCGCGCCGATTTAGCCGTGCTTGAGGCGCAATTGGCCGAGGCAACGGCGGCGCATTTGGCACTGCAAACGCGGCTGGGCGATTTGGCCCGCGCCGATCAAATGGCCCGCGAGGCGCGGCGCGCTGCGGACGGCCATGTCAGCGATGCGGCGCGGGCGAGCGCGCGGGCCGAGGCTGATACATCGATTGCGCAGGGCAAGCTAGAGGCGGCGCTGCTGGCGCTGTCGCGGCACTTGGACGATGGGGCAGATGCCCGCGCCGTGCTGGAGGAGGCGGCGGCATCCTTGCGCGATTTGCCCGATTTGGGCAGCGCGCGCGCCTTGGTGGACGAGGTGAAGATCGCCGTTGAAGCCGCGCGCATAACCATGATGTCGCGCAGGTCGGCGCAGGAAGAATTGCGCCGCGAAGGCGAGGCGCGGGTGCGCCGCACGCAAGATGCGGCGAAGGAGTTGAACGGTTGGACGCAGCGTTTGGACAGCGCCGCGCGCCGTATGGGCGAGTTGGACGCCCGCAAAGCCGAGGCAGAGGGCGAATTGCAAGGCGCATCCAGCGCGCCCAGCGACATTGCTGCAAAGCGCGCCGAAATGGCCAGCGCGATTGATGATGCGCAAAAGCGGCGCGCGCGGGCGGCCGATGCGCTGTCTGCCGCCGAGGGGGCCTTGCGCGAAGCCGTGCAGGGCGAGCGCGACTGCGAGCGCCGCGCAGGCGAGGCGCGCGAGATGCGCGCACGGGCCGAGGCGCGGGTGGATGCCGCCGTGGAAACTGTGACGCTGGCGGTGGAGCGGATTGCCGAAGAGGCGGGGGCGACGCCTGGCCAGCTTCTGGATACGTTGAAGATTGACCCCGACAAAATGCACAGCGCCGAGCATTTGGACAGCGAAGTGCAGCGGCTAAAGCGCGCGCGCGAGGCTTTGGGCGCGGTGAATCTGCGCGCCGAGGAAGACGCGAAAGAGATCACCGCAGAATACGACCAATTGGCGCAAGAAAAGCTGGATCTGGAAGAGGCGATTAAGAAACTGCGCGCGGGCATTGGCAGCCTGAACCGCGAAGGGCGCGAGCGGTTGCTTGCAGCCTTCGATCAGGTCAACGCCAATTTCGCCACGCTGTTTAGCCATTTGTTTGGTGGGGGCGAGGCGCGGCTGGTGCTGGTGGAATCGGATGACCCGCTAGAGGCGGGGCTAGAGATTATGTGCCAACCGCCCGGCAAGAAACTGTCGACCCTAAGCCTGCTGTCTGGCGGCGAGCAGACGCTGACCGCGCTGGCGCTGATTTTTGGTGTTTTCTTGGCCAACCCCGCGCCGATTTGTGTGCTGGACGAGGTGGACGCGCCGCTGGACGATGCCAACGTGACCCGTTTCTGCGATTTGCTGGACGAGATGACGCGCCGCACCGAAACGCGGTTTTTGATCATCACGCACCATGCGGTGACCATGTCGCGGATGGATCGGTTGTTTGGCGTAACCATGGCCGAGCAGGGGGTTTCGCAACTGGTGTCGGTTGATCTGAAACGGGCCGAGGCGCTGGTGGCGTGATGCTGCAAGCGATGCAGGCGGCGGGGTTTGTGGGGGTCGAAGAGGCGGGCGGCGTGATCTATGCCCGCACCTATGCCGCTGTGCCAGAGTTTACCGTAACCCCAGAGGGGCCGCAGTGGCGCTTTGCCATCGCATGGCCGCTGCGCGCGAGTGAGGCGCAGCGCGCGGCGTGGAATGCCCAGCACCCCGATGCGCCGCTGGATGTCGATTTGGGCGAGACGCGGATGCAGTTTTTGGGCGGCGCGGAGGATTTGGCGCGCTGGGCGGATTTGGTCGAGTCTATGGTGGCAAACTGCACGACATGGCGGCGCGAGACGCGGCAGATGGACGAAGGGATGTAGCCACGGGCCGCTTGCGCCCCGTTTGCAGCATTTATGCAACAGATTTGGCATTTTTGGCGCTGTGGCGTGAATCTGACAAGAAATTAACCTTTTGCGATGCATCTTTAAGCAATCGGCGAAAGGGAAGCCATGCAATTTCTACCTAAAGATGTGCAAGACGGTTTGGATGCGGCGCGCAAAGCAGCGCTGACGCGCAAATCGCGGCTGCGGGTGGATGTGGGCGGGCAGGTCTTTCCGATTTTGAAGTTTTGGAAAGATGGCTTTGCGCTGGACGGTGGGATCACCACCCATTTGCGCGGGTTGGTCGATGTGTTTGATGGCGCGCGGCACGAATTTCAATGCCTGATCGTCGCCTCGCGCCAAGAGGGCGATATGCTGATTTGCGACTTTAAGCGCGCGACGAAAGTGGTCGAAAGCGCGGCGCTGGATTATTTCCGCGACGAAAACGCGCCCGTAGGGTATTTGCCGCGCGCGTAAGGCGGTCTGCCTTTGCCCAAGCTTGCTTTTGCCCCAACCGCTTGTAGGGGGGCTTCCGCCCCCCTCGATCCTCACCCCCCGAGGATATTTGAGAAAAAGAGAAGCCGTTTTCGGGAAAGTGTCAGGGGTGTGGCGGGCCAACTGGCGGGGTTACTGCACATCGCCAAAGGCGCGTTGCAGCCGCGCGACGGCATCCACAATCAAGGATCGGGGCGCGGCAAGGTTAAAGCGCAGGTAAGCCTCGCCGCCCAGCCCAAAGGCGGCCCCATGGTTGGCGGCGATTTTGGCGGTGTTTTGCACGCGTGAAATCACCTCGGCCTGATCCATGCCAAGGGCGGAAAAATCCACCCATGCCAGATAGGTCGCGTCCATTTTCATTGACCGCAGGCCCGGAATGGCGTGGATGCCCGCATCAAAAACCCGTGCGTTTTCAGGCAGCTATTCCATCAGCGCGTCCACCCATGCCGCCCCATCAGGGCTGTAGGCGGCGGTTGCCATGAACATGCCAAAGGAATTGGCCGACATGCCTGCCGCGTTATAGGCGGCGGCAAAGCGCATCCGCAGGGCGGTGTCTGCGATAATCACATTGCCCGTATGTGCGCCTGCGATGTTAAAGGTTTTGGTGGTGGCGGTCATCATCACCAGCCTATCTGCCACCCCATCGATATGGGCCATCACGGTGTGTTTTCGGCCCGGCATCACCAGATCGTGGTGGATTTCATCGGACACCAAAATCAGATCATGGCGCGCGCAGAAGGCGGCGATTTGGGCCAGTTCTTGCGCGGTCCACACCCGCCCACCGGGGTTATGGGGCGAGCATAAGATCAGCATCGTCTCGCGCCCTGTTAGCCGCGCCTCCCACGCGGGAATATCGAGTTCATAGCGGCCATCGTTCAAGGTCAGCGGACATTCTACCACCTGCCGCCCTGCCGCCGTGATCACGCGGGCAAAGGCGTGGTAGACGGGGGTCATCAGAACCACGCCATCGCCTTTTTCGGTAAAGGCTTGGATGCACAGCGCCGTGCCATTGACCAGCCCATGCGTGGTAAAGATATGCTTGGCATCAACATCCCAGCCATGGCGCGTTTTCATCCACCACTGAATAGCGGCCAGATATTCGGCGTCATCGCCGTAATAGCCGTAAATGCCATGGGCCAGCATTTTCTCCAGTGCGGTTTGCACACAGGCGGGCGGGCGAAATTCCATATCTGCGACCCACATCGCCAGCCCATCATCGGGCGATACGCCATAGAGCGGCTGCATCATATCCCATTTCACCGAATGGGTGCCTTTGCGGGGGGTGAGGGTATCAAAATCCATGAAGCGGGCCCTTTGTGGTAATTTAATCTACTTTATTGGTCAATTTCAGAAAATCAATCCAATAAAGAACTATTTTCCGAAACTAATGTCTTTTCGCCTTGCGACCGCGCGAAAATGCGGCATTTTCCCTACCCCTCTTGCACCAAAGCCCTGTGCGCCGTAAATCCCCCTTATGATACGCGACATCCTGATCCACCCCGACCCGCGCCTGAAAAAACCTTGCGAGCCTATCGCCGAGGTGACCCCAGATATTGCCGCCCTTGCCGCCGATATGCTGGAAACGATGTATGATGCGCCCGGCGTGGGGTTGGCTGCGCCGCAGGTGGGGGTTTTGAAGCGCCTGTTTGTGATGGATTGCATCAAGGAAGGCGTGCCAGAGCCGATGGTGCTGATCAACCCTGAGATCATTTCCTCATCCGAGGATATGCATGTCTATGAAGAAGGCTGCCTGTCGATCCCCGACCAATATGCCGACATCACGCGGCCAGCCGAGGTGACGGTGCGCTGGATGGGGCTGGATGGCGCGCAACATGAACGCCAGTTCAGCGGGCTTTGGGCGACCTGCGCTCAGCACGAGATTGACCATCTGAACGGTCGTTTATTTATCGACAATCTGGGCCCGCTGAAGCGGCAGATGATCACCCGCAAGATGGAAAAGCTGAAGCGTGAGCGGGCGCGCGGGATATGAGCGCGCTTTATCCGCGCCCGTTTGTGCCCTATCCGCATACGGCTTTGCGCGCGGGCGCGGCCCCTGTGGATGCGATCACAGATGATATCCGCGCCTTTTGGGACGAGATGATTGTGGCGATGGATGCGCTGCCTGGTGTGGGGCTGGCGGCAGTGCAGCTTGGCGTGCCGCAGGCCTTGGCGGTGGTGGATGCGTCTGATGCGCGGGGCCAAGCGGTGCGCATGGCCAACCCGCGCGTTTTGCACGCCAGCGCCCAGATGCGCGAGCATGAGGAGGCGTCCCCAAACCTGCTGGGTGTATCGGCGGTGATATCGCGGCCCCGCGCGGTGACGGTGGAGTTTCTGAACGATCAAGGCGCGGTCGAGCAGCGCGATTTTGTCGGGCTGTGGGCCACATCGGTGCAGCACCAAATCGACCATCTGGCGGGAAAGATGTATTTTGACCATCTGTCGCCGCTGCGGCGCAAGATGCTGCTGGCCAAGGCTGACAAATGGGCCAAGCGGAATTAGGGGCGCGGGCATGAACATTATCTTCATGGGCACGCCTGATTTTTCGGTTCCTATTTTGCAGGCGCTGGCGGCGCAGCATGAAATTGTGGCGGTGTATTGCCAGCCCCCCCGCCCCGCAGGGCGCGGCAAGGCGGACAGGCCAAGTGCCGTGCAGGGGGCGGCAGAGGCGCTGGGCCTGCCTGTGCGCCATCCAATAAGTTTGAAAAGCGCGCAGGAGCAGGCCGAATTTGCCGCGCTGGGCGCTGATATTGCTGTGGTCGTCGCCTATGGCCTGATCCTGCCGCAGGCGGTGTTGGATGCGCCGCGCATGGGCTGCGTGAATATTCACGCCAGCCTTTTGCCGCGTTGGCGGGGCGCGGCCCCCATTCACCGTGCGATTATGGCGGGGGATGCGCAGACAGGGATTTGCATTATGCAGATGGAGGCGGGGCTGGACACGGGACCAGTTTTGGCGCGCGCGGCGCTGGATATTGGCGCGGTTGAAACCACCGCCGAATTGCATGACCGCCTGTCGGCGCTGGGGGCACAGATGATCGTGCAAACCCTGCCGCGCCTGCCCTTGCCAGCCGAGGTGCAACCTGAACAGGGCGTCAGTTATGCCGCGAAAATCGACAAGGCCGAGGCGCGGGTGAATTGGGCGCGCCCAGCGGATCAGATCGCGCGCCAGATCAACGGGCTATCCCCTTTTCCAGGTGCATGGACACAGATTGGCGGCGAGCGGGTGAAACTGCTGCGCGCCGCTGTTGCCAATGGTCAGGGCAGCGTGGGCGCGCATTTGGGCGGGTTTGTAATTGCCTGCGGCGCGGGCGCGGTGCAAATCCTAGAGGTGCAGCGCGAGGGCAAGCGGCGCGGCAGTGCCGACGATTATCTGCGCGGCGCAAGCCTGCCTGATGTTCTGACATAATTTCGCGCAGCTTCCCCCTTCATTTCTGCGCCGCCCTTCCCATATGAAAATCAGGCAACACGGGGGGCCATCCATGTCGATCATCGCACTGATTATCTTTGGCATTGCGGCGGGGTTTATTGCCACCAAGGTCATGCGGCTGGATGTTGATCTGCCCACGACCATCGCCATTGGCGTGGGCGGCGCGCTGATTGGCGGGTTGGTCTTGCAGGGCCTGTCGATGATTGCGGGGATGCTATCGGGTTTTGTGGGCGCGGTGCTGGGCGCGGTATTGCTGATTTGGGCCTATAAAACCTATATCGCGAAATAGTCAGTCTAGGCTGCGGATCAATTCGCCAAAGCGGTACGTTTTGCCGCCCGCATCGCCCCAAGCCAAGCGGCCCTGCCATGCGGCGAAAATCAGGCCCGCGGTGTTGCGCGCTGAAATTCCGCCCCCGAAATAGGCGGCCAAAATCGCCTCTACCTCGGCGCGATAGGCGCTGGCGGCGGCGCGCGCCTCAGCGATGCGCAGGCTGTGCGACAAGAGCGCGGGCAAATCGGTAAAATCGGCCTGCACTTTCAGAAATTCTTGCACGTCTTTTGGGCTGCGGCCCATGTCCTGCGCGGCGCTTTGTGCCAGTTTGGTCAGATCGGCCCATGTGGCCTGTAATGCCCCGCTGACCATAGCAGATTGGCTGCCAAAGCGCAAAACCAGCGCAGGGGCAGACAGGCCCGTGGCACCCGCCACTTCGCGAAAAGATACCGTTTTTTCACCGCCGCGCAGCAAACGCTCGCGCACGATGGTTAGAATGGCAGCATCGGATATGAGTTTTGTGCGTGACATGCCTGCAATATGAATGATCGTTCTGATTTTTCAAGTCAAAGTTGCGCGATTGCTGGACAGTTTGGGCCAGATTTGCCAATCTGCCCGAAATATGGGGGCAAAACGATGGATGATGACGATATAGAAGTCGAGGATTTGGCCGAGGCGATGGGCCGCAAGCCATCCGCCAAACCGCTGCCCACCACCCCCGAAGAGATTGAGGCGATGATGCGCCGCCAAAAGCGCAACCTGCGCCGTGCTTGGGCCGATGGGTATTTGCTGGCCGTTTGTGCCATGCTGAAACCTGGCGATTTGGCGCTGGATTTGGGCGCGAATATGGGTGTGGTCAGCGATAAGCTGGTCGCCACGGGCGCGGATGTGATTGCGTACGAGCCTGACCCATTTGCCTTTGGTAAGCTGCAAGAGCGGTTTGCAGGCGTGCCGAATATTACGCTGGTAAATGCGGCTGTGGGGGTGGGCACGGGCACCGTGCGCCTGATGCGGGCGGATAACTTTGCCGCCAACCCCGAAGGTGCATCGGTGAAAAGCACGATTTTGGACGGCGGGCGGCGGATTGATGCGGAAAATTCCATCGAAGTGCCGCTGCTGGATTTTCCAACCTTGCTAAAAGGCTTTGCCGCCGATCGTGGCGAGGTGGCCTTTGTGAAGATGGATATCGAGGGGGCAGAGCTGGATATTCTAGAGGCCATGCATAAGGATGGTCTGTTCGCCCATACCCGCTGTCTGGTGGCCGAAACGCATGAGCGCAAGTTCAAAGATTTGCGCGCGCGGTACAAGGCGCTGCGGGCCGATGTGGCCGCCAACTACCATGCGGGTAAGGTCAATTTGGATTGGATTTAGCGTTTGGTCGCATTCTTGGGCGCCTTGGCGCTGGGCGGCGTTGATTTGTAAACGGGCAAGCGCCAGCCAAGGCCGATGGAACCCGCGCGCAAAATCAGCGTGACCGCTGCGCAGATCAGCAGCGATGTGCGCATATCCAGCCCCGCCCAAACCGCCAGCAGCGCAGCCCCAGCCCCTGCAAAGGCGGCGGTTGCGTAAATCTCGCCCTGTTTCAGTACAAGCGGCACCTCATTACAGACCACATCGCGCATCAGCCCGCCCAAAACCCCCGTAATCACCCCCATCACCAACACCACGGGCCAGCTTTGCCCCATGCCCAGCGCCACGCCCACGCCCGCAGGCACCGCCACGGCAAGGGCAAAGGCATCAAGCCACAGAATCGCGCGGTAGCGGCTTTCCAAAAGATGGGCGGTAAAGAACACGGCGACAGCGGCCAAAACGGCCCCCAGCAAGATAGACGGGTCAGCCACCCAAAACACGGCATCGCGGTTCAGCAGCACGTCGCGGATTGTGCCGCCGCCCACGGCTGTGAGGCAGGCGATAAAGATAAACCCCACAATGTCCAGTTGGCTGCGCGAGGCGACAAGCGCCCCCGTCAGGCCAAACACCGCGACCGAGGCGATATCCAAAAGGTAAAGCAGCGTCATACCGCGCCCGCTGGTTTTGGTGACGCTGATTTTGGCTTATACGGGGCCATGCCTGCACGGGCCAGCTCATCTGCGCGTTCATTCTCGGCATGGCCTGCATGACCCTTGATCCATTTCCACGTCACGCTGTGCAGTGATTGCGCCGCGTCCAGCCGCTGCCACAAATCAACGTTTTTCACTGGCGATCCCCCCGCCGTGCGCCAATTCTTACGCTTCCACCCGTGGATCCATTCCGTCACGCCATTTTTGACATAGGCAGAATCTGTGACGATGGTCAGATCGGAGGGTTTTGTCAGCGCCTCGAGTGCGGAAATTGCGGCCATCAATTCCATGCGGTTGTTGGTGGTATCAGCCTCGCCGCCTTGCAGGGTGCGTTCCTTAATCACCGCGCCGCCCTCGCGCGCCAGCAGCAGCACGCCCCAACCGCCAGGGCCAGGATTGC
>JAIXVS010000352.1 GCA_027482795.1 Rhodobacter sp. | reverse complement strand
TGGCTGAAGATTTGGTTCAAGCATCGGGGATGCCGTTCATCTTTTTGCGCGCGCCCGCCTTTGTGGATCAGGCCGATGACTATGTGGCCAAAGGAATAAAGTCTGGGCGGTTCTATGGTATCGGTGACCACTTGACGCGGTGGTCTTATGTTTTGACCGATGATTTGGCCAACTATCTGGCCCAAGCTGCTGTTCACAACGACCCCGCTATTTTGAACCAGACAATTGATATCGGCTGGAACGATGGCCCGCATAATCAGCAGGATTTGGCGCAGATCATCGCGCAGATCACGGGCAAATCTGTCAAGCTGACGTTGGTGCCATGGTGGGTATTGCGCCTTATGGTGCGCCCTGTGCGGCTTTTTTCTGACCTTGGATACGATTTGCTAAAGATGTTTTTGTTCTTTCAGAAGGGCAAGTTTGTGGCCAACACGGCCCTGCAAACGCAGTTTTTTGGAACACCGCCCAGCGCGCATGATGCGCTGACGCGCTGGGCGGCGCAGAAAGGGTTGGCGCGAGACGCCGCCGCCTAAGGCACCTTTGGCTTAATCCTCATCCGCTGCAATTTGCGACAGCACCGCCCCGCGCCCGCGTGCGCGCATCAGCATGGGGATAATCAGCGCCAGCGCCGCCACGGTCAGCAGCCCAGCCGACAGCGGAGTTGATACCAGCGTTGTCCAATCGCCCTGCGCAATGGACAGCGCGCGGCGCAATTGCTGTTCGGCCATTGGGCCCAGAATCAGCCCCACCACCACAGGCGCAATGGGATAGTTCAGCAATCGCATCCCATAGCCCATCAGGCCAAAGATGGTCAGTTGCACCAGTTCAATCGGCGATGGGTTCACCCCAATTGTGCCCAGGGTCGCAAACAGCAAAATCCCCGCATATAGCCAATGGCGCGGGATCATCAGCAGTTTGATCCAAATGCGAATCAGGGGCAGGTTCAGCACCAGCAGCATCACATTGGCAATCAGCAGGCTGGCAATCAGCCCCCAAACCAAGGTGGGCGCGGTGACAAACAGCAAAGGCCCCGGTTGCAGGCCAAATTGCTGAAAGCCCGCCAGCATAATGGCGGCAGTTGCCGTTGTGGGCAGGCCCAGCGTTAGCAGTGGCACCAATGTGCCCGCCGCCGCCGCGTTATTGGCCGCCTCGGGCCCTGCCACGCCTTCTATTGCGCCATGGCCAAATTCCTGCGGATATTTGGTCAGCCGCTTTTCCGCGCCATAGGACAGAAAGGAGGCTATATCCGCCCCGCCTGCGGGCATGGCCCCAATGGGAAAGCCAATCGCCGTGCCGCGCAGCCACGCCTTCCAACTGCGCGCCCAATCGGTAGCGGTCATCCGCACTGCGCCCTTAATCGCGTGTACCTTTGCATCTGCGCCTTCGATTCGGGCGGCCACAAACAGCGCCTCGCCCACAGCGAACATGGCAACGGCTAGGGTTGTCACCTCGATCCCGTCCAACAGTTGCGGCACGCCAAAGGCCAGCCGCGTTTGCCCCGTCAGCCCGTCAATCCCCACCAGCGCCAGCGCAAGGCCGATGAACAACGATGTTAGCCCCTTCATCGCAGAATCGCCAAAGGCGGCGGAAACGGTGACAAAGGCCAGCATCATCAGCGCGAAATATTCGCGCGGGCCAAAGATCAGCGCCAGCTTCACCACCGAAGGTGCAATAAAGGCCAGCGCCAGCGTAGCCAGCAACCCCGCCACGAACGAGCCTATCGCCGCCGTGGCCAGCGCAGGCCCGCCGCGCCCTGCAAGGGCCATTTTGTTGCCTTCAATCGCGGTGACAATCGATGCCGATTCGCCGGGTGTGTTCAGCAAAATCGACGTGGTCGATCCGCCATACATGCCGCCATAATAGATGCCCGCGAACATAATCAGCGATCCTGCGGGATCAAGGCCGTAGGTGACAGGCAGCAACAGCGCGACCGTCAGCGCAGGGCCAATGCCCGGCAGAACCCCCACCATTGTGCCCAGCGTGACACCCAGCAGCGCATAGAGCAGCAGCATAGGGTCCATCGCGGTCGCCAGACCTTGCAGCAAAAAGCCAAAGGCTTCCATCATTTAGCCCCTATAAATCAGATGTTCGATAAAGCCCGCAGGCAGGTTTAGCTTAAGCAGGCCGTCAAAAACGCCGTAGACCACAAAGGCCAGAACCAGCCCCACGGGCAGGGCGATATGCAGCTTTTTGTACCCCATCGCGCGGGCGGTGCAGGCAAACAGCAGCGCCGAGGCAATGGTAAAGCCCAGTGGCTTTAGCAAAAACAGTTGCAGCAAAAGACCCAGCAACACCCAGCCAATTGCCGCCCAGTTTTGGTGCGGATGCGGCAGGGCTGTGCTTTTGACGCCTGTCCACAAATGGCCCAGCGCCAGCACAATCAAAACGCCGCCCACTGCCTTTGGGGCCGCGCCCGATCCGATGCCCGCATAGCCGCCCTTATCGGGAATAACCACGCCTTGCCAGATCAGCAGCGCGCCAAGGGCGGCCAGCCCCAGCGCAATGGCAAACGCCGCCCCGTTGGGGCGACGTTCTTTGGTAAAGGGAGAATTCCCGCTCATTGCACCAGACCGATGTCTTTCAGCACGGCGGTTGTGGATTCAACCTCTTTGGCCAGTTGCGCATCAAAATCTGCGCCTGCCAGATAAGTATTGGCCCAGCCTTTGTCGGCCAAAACAGCCTGCCAACCAGCGGAATTGACCAGCTTGTCAATATCGGCGGCAACAGCGGCCTTTTGCTCGTCTGACAGGCCTGGCGCTGCGGCAACCATACGCCAGTTTTGCACATTTACGTCAAAGCCCGATTCCATCAGCGTTGGCGCATCGGTGCCTGCCCATTTTTCGGCAGTGGAAACGGCCAGCATCCGCATGGTGCCAGCCTCGACCTGCGGCAAAAACTCGCCCACGCCCGAAATGCCCACGGTCACTTGGTTGCCCAGAATGGCGGCCAAAGCCTCGCCGCCGCCCGCAAAGGCAACATAGTTGATTTTGGTTGGATCAACGCCCGCCGCTTTGGCCAAAAGGCCCACGGTGATATGATCGACCCCACCAGCCGAACCGCCACCCCAAGATACCGAACCGGGATCGGCCTTCATCATTTCAACCAATTCGCCGATGGTTTGAATGGGCGAAGATGCCGCCACAGCAATGCCAACGGCCTCGCCCGTCAGGCGGGCAATGGGGGTGACATCGGCAAGGCTAACAGGCGATGCGTTGGTCAAAATCGCGCCGACCATCACATAACCGCCCACGATCAGTTGGCTGGCATCGCCGCTGGCAGTGGATGCAAATTGCGCAAGGCCCACTGTGCCGCCTGCGCCGGGTACGTTTTGCACCTGAACGCTGCCAGAAATACCTTCGGCAACCATCGTATCGGCCATTGCGCGCGCGGTGCTATCCCAGCCACCACCGGGGGCTGCGGGGGCCATAATGGTATAGTCTGCGGCAAATGCAGGCATTGCCAGCACAGCCGCAAGGGCCGCGCCAAATACTGTATGTTTCATGTCTTCCTCCCAAAGCGCGTGTTTCGCGCTGATTGTTCCCAAATCTGCGCCCTCCAGCACAGATTGCGCCCATGCAGACCACAGGTTGCTGACAAAAACCTGACAGTGGGGACGATTCGCTTGGGTTAATCTTGGGGCAGACCCAAGGCGCTGCGCCATTGCCCCAGCATCCGCCGCCGCTTGCCTTGGTCAAGATAGGCCATCAGGCCCGGGCTAACCGCCACGGGGCGCAGGTGGCCCGCCGCTTGGGCTGCCCCCAAATCGCCTTGCAAGCCGCCTGCGCCTGCCACTTCGGGGCTGATCGCGGGCAGGCTTAGGCGCTGCGCCATCAGGCTTTGCCCCTGCTGCCCCATCAAAAACGCCAAAAACGCTGCCCCCAGTTCGGGGCTGCGGCTTGCGCGCGGGACAAGGCCGACGCGGCTGACCACAACGGTAAAATCGCGCAGCAATGCAAACCCGATGCCCGGATATACGCGCGATTGTTCGGCAGCATAGGATCCAAGAATGTTATAGCCCAGCGCCAGCCGCCCATCGGACACACGGGTGATAATATCTTGCGAGGTGGGAAACACCTGCACCCCCGCCGCGCCCATCGATCTGATCAGCGACCAAATATCGGTGAAATGTTCCAAATCTCGCGCCAGATATAAATAGCCCACGGCACTGGCCTGAATGTCATAGGTGCCAATCTTACCCCCGCCCAATGGCGCTGGCGGCTGGGCGGCAAGCCATTCCATCAACTCCAACCGCGATGTGGGCGGCCCGTTTGGAAAGCTGGGCCGATGATAGACCAGCACCGCAGGTTCCAGCGTAAGGGCAAAGGCGGTATCTTGCCATTTCGCCCACGGCGGCCAAAACGGCGCGGCTTGCGGGGTAACGGGCAGGCCGTACCCATCATTGGCCAGTTTCATCTGCAAATCCATGCCCGATGAAAACACAAAATCTGCCGATGGCTGGCCTGCATCGGTCTCGCGCATCACACGGGCGGCAATATCGGCGGCCAGCATATCCTCATACGTCACAGA
>JAIXVS010000028.1 GCA_027482795.1 Rhodobacter sp. | reverse complement strand
TCCCATCCGCCCCAAGTGATCAATGCTTTGGTCATTCTATCCCTCCCGTTTGGGGTATCGTGACGCGAAGCGCTGCGCAGGTCAAGGTAAAGAATGTTTGACATAGAGTATGTTAAACTATACTTCACGTCAAGAATCATCGACCAAAGGGGGCGGACATGGCGACGGAAGAACGCAATATCCTGATCAGTCTGATCGGCGAGGTGCTGGTGAACCTTTATTTTGCCTACACCGTTTGGCTAATGTTCGGTGCAGGATTGGCCACCGCGACAGATGGGGTGCAAACATGGGCGCGGGTGGTGATTTGGATCATCCCCGTTGGCATTGGCACAGGCATTGTATTGGCCATTCTGGGCCGCATTTTTGCCAGCCTTATGGGTGAAGATCGCGGCGCGCGGGTGCATCTGGATGAGCGGGATCGCGGCATACAGATCAAGGGCATGGCGGTGACAATGGTGGTGGCCGCGCTGGCCTTTATTGCGGCGCTATCGGCGCTGGCCTATGGCGCGGGCGCGCTGGTGGGGCTGAACATCATCTTCTTTGGATTTGGCACGGCGGCGATTGCAGGCGATTTGGCCAAGCTTTTGATGTATCGGGTGTTTGGCTGAATGGCGCGCATTGAAAACCATATCCGCCGCCTGCGCTTTGATGCGAACGAGATGACGCAGAAAGATTTAGCCGAGGCTGTGGGCGTCACGCGCCAGACCATTATGGCGATTGAGAATGGCAAGTATTTTCCCAGCTTAGAGCTTGCCTTTCTGATCGCGCAGCATTTCGGCAAACCCTTGGATGCCGTGTTTCAATTTAACCCGAAGGACAGCGCATGACGCGCCCATACTATCTGCTGGGCGGGTTGATGGCACTGTCGGCCATTCCCATTTTGGTCGCCTTGGTTCGGCTGGGGCAAATTCCGCTGGCGATGCTGCCGCCAGAGGCGATGCGCTTCAGCGCGGTGCCCGCCGCGCATTTCGCCCATGCGCTGGGCGGGGTTGTTTTTGGCCTGATTGGCCCTGTGCAGTTTTCGAACGCGCTGCGCCGCCGTTTTGGGCAAACGCACCGCGTGTTGGGGCGGGTGTTTGTGGCGGCGGGGCTGGGGATCGCGCTGTCTGCGCTGCGGCTGCTCTGGCAGTTTCCAGATGTGGTGACATGGCCCTTGACGCTGACGCGTCTGCTGGTTGCGCTGGGCTTGGGGTTCGCGTTGATTTGGGCAGTGCGGGCCGCATGGCGCGGTGCGCGGGCGCAGCACCGTGCGTGGATGATCCGCGCCTATGCGCTGGGCATGGGCGCTGCGACACAGGCGTTGGTGATGCTGCCGATTGCGGCATTCACGGGCGCTGCGCTGAACGGGGCCTTGGCGGATAACATCTTCATCGCAGCATGGGTGTTTAACCTATGCGTTGGGGAATGGGTCATCCGCCGCCGGGCTTAGAAACGCAGTTTAGAACCGCTGCGGGGCTGCGGGTTTATTGCCCATAACCTCTTCAATCGCGGCCATGACATCGGCGGTCATCTTCTCGCGCGATTTCAGGGCTGACAGGTTGTCGTGCAACTGTTCAATCTTGCTGGCCCCAAGGATAACGGTCGACACGCGCGGGTTGGCAAGGCACCACAGCAGCGCCATGTGGTGAATGGGCATTCCCGCGCCATCGGCGATTTTTGCCAGTGCCTTGATTTTCTCGATCCGCGCGCGGCCTTGCTCGCCCATCATGATATCGCGCAGCCATTCATAACCAGGCAGGTTGGCGCGGCTGTCATTGGGCATCCCGTTGTTATACTTGCCCGTCAGCAGGCCCGAAGCAAGCGGCGACCAAATGGTCGTGCCCAGACCGAACGTGTCATAAACGGGGGCATAGTCGCGTTCCACCTTGTCACGTTCGAACAGGTTGTATTGCGGCTGCTCCATCGTGGGCGGGGTCAGGTTATTTGCGCGGGCAATGGCGTGCGCCTCGGTGATTTGTTGGCCCGACCATTCAGAGGTGCCCCAGTAGATGACCTTACCCTGACGCACCAAGTTATCCATCGCGCGCACGGTTTCCTCGATAGGGGTGTCGATATCGGGGCGGTGGCAGAAATACAGATCAAGATAATCCACGCGCAGACGCTTTAGGGCGGCGTGGCAGGCATCGGTTACATGTTTGGCCGATAGGCCGCGCTGGGTGGGTTTGGCCCCGCCCCAGAACACTTTGGAGGACACGATATAGCTGTCGCGCGACCAGCCCAACTCGTCAATCGCTTGGCCCATGACCAGTTCGGAATTGCCCTGTTCATACCCTTCGGCATTGTCGAAAAAGTTGACCCCTGCATCATAGGCCGCCGATAGCATCGCTTTGGCGGGCGCAACATCGACCTGCTTGGCGAAGGTCACCCAAGAGCCATAGGAAAATTCGGAAACTTGTAGGCCTGATTTGCCAAGGCGGCGGTATTGCATGATATCTCTCCCTTAAATTGGCCTTATAGTTAGCCCATTTGTCGGCATTGGCCAGAGCAAACCTTTAGCAGTGCAATCCTGTGGCGCGGCGCAAAGAAAAAGGCATCGGGGCGCGGCCCGATGCCTTTGT
>JAIXVS010000215.1 GCA_027482795.1 Rhodobacter sp. | reverse complement strand
GCCATGTCTGGGCCAGCCTCGGTTGTGACAACCGCCAGCGTGTCGATATCGCCCCAGCGCTGCCACAGCGCCGCAAAGGCAAAGGGCGCGCCATCCTTGCGCGTGATGTGCCACGGCAGGCGGGATTTATCAGGCCCTGCCGACCATTCGTAAAACCCGCTGGCAGGCAGGATGCAGCGGCGCGCGCGGATCGCTTCGCGAAAAGCGGGTTTCACAGCCACAGTATCGGCGCGGGCGTTGATGATTAGCGGGCCATCGGTGGGCGATTTGTACCACGCGGGGATAAAGCCCCAGCGCATGGGGCGCAAATGGCGTGCTGGCCCGCCTGTCACCACAGCAACCATTTGCGTGGGGCACAGGTTGTAATTTGGCCCCTGCGGCAAATCATTCGCCATGGCCGCGCCAAACAGGCGCGCCATTGCCTCGGTCGGGTGGGTGATGGTCAATCGTCCGCACATGGGCCCAAGGTTAGCGGCAATTTGCATTGACCAAAAGCCTGCATTTGGGCAAAAGGCGGGGATGATGATTTACAAGATATTCCGCCGCCCTGAATGGGACGCGATGCGCGCAAACGGCCAGACCCTTGGCGCGCCTGTAGATTTGGCCGATGGCTATATCCATTTTTCTGCAGCCCCCCAATTGGCCGAAACCGCCGCCAAATGGTTTGGCGGTGAAAGCGATTTGGTGCTGCTGGCCATTGATGCCACCCGTTTGGGGGACGCGTTAAAGTGGGAACCCGCGCGCGGCGGGGTGCTGTTTCCCCACCTTTACCGCGCCTTGACCATGGCGGATGTGGTTTGGGACAAATCCCTGCCCTTGGGCGCGTCGGGCCATATCTTTCCCGAAGGTGTGTTTTGACCCTGTTTGAGCGGCTTGGCCTGCGCGCGCTGCATCTGCTGGATCCAGAGGCGGCGCATGGGGCCTCGCTGCGCGCGCTGCGCGCTGGGCTGGTGCCGCTGGCGGGGCAGGTAACATCGCCGCGACTTGCTACATCGGTGGCAGGCATGGCGCTGACGAACCCAATCGGGCTTGCGGCAGGCTATGACAAAAACGCAGTGGCTGTTGCGCCGCTGTCGCGGGCAGGCTTTGGCTTTATCGAAGTGGGGGCAGCCACGCCGCGCCCGCAGGATGGAAACCCCAAGCCGCGCGTGTTTCGGCTGGCGGATGATTGCGCGGTGATCAATCGGTTTGGCTTCAACAATCAAGGCGCGGGTGCGATCAGCGCGCGGCTTGCGCTGCGCACGCGTGGCCCTGTGCCCGTGGGCCTGAACCTTGGTGCGAACAAAGACAGCGCCAACCGCGCCGCCGATTTTGCCGCCGTTCTGTCCATTTGCGGCGCGCATGTGGATTTCGCGACGGTCAATGTCTCATCCCCCAACACCGAAAAGCTGCGCGATTTGCAGGGGCCCGCCGCGCTGACGGCGCTGCTGGCGCAGGTCATGCAGGCGCGGGCGGACCTAGCGCGGCCGATTCCGATTTTCTTGAAAATCGCCCCCGATTTGAACCCAGATGAACTTGCCCAAATCGCCGAAGTGGCCGTGAGTGCAGGCATTCAAGGCATTATCGCCACGAATACAACGCTGGCGCGCAATGGTCTGATTTCACCAGACAAAGATCAAATTGGCGGGCTTTCGGGCGCGCCGCTGTTTGAAAAATCGACCCGCGTTTTGGCGCAGCTTTCCAAACTGACGGATGGAAAACTGCCGCTGATTGGCGTCGGCGGTATATCCACCGCAGATCAGGCCAATGCCAAAATCCGCGCGGGGGCTTCGGCGGTGCAGCTGTATTCTGCGCTGGTTTATCAGGGCCTATCCTTGGTTCCGCAAATCGCGCGCGGGCTGGATGTGCTGCTGGCGCGCGATGGCTTTGCCAATGTCGCCGATGCCGTCGGCACGGCGCGTGGTGATTGGCTGTAGCTTCCTAACTCTGCAAATATCTTGGGGGGTGAGCGTAGCGAGGGGGGCAAAGCCCCCTTTCCGCCGCCGTCATCCCGCGCTACATCTATGCCAAATAGGGAGCGCGCAATGGAAGACGGTATCAACAGCTTTATGACTGGCCCAGACGAGCAGGGCCGTTTTGGCAAATTTGGCGGGCGATTTGTGTCCGAAACGCTGATGCCGCTGATCCTTGATCTGGAAGAGCGTTACGAATTTGCCAAAACCGATCCGACGTTTTGGGCCGAAATGGATTGGCTGTGGAAACATTATGTGGGCCGTCCATCGCCGCTGTATTTCGCCGAACGGCTGACCACCCACTTGGGCGGCGCGAAGATTTATATGAAGCGCGACGAGTTGAATCACACGGGCGCGCATAAGATCAACAACGTTCTTGGCCAAATCATTTTGGCGCGCCGTATGGGCAAGACGCGCATTATCGCTGAAACGGGGGCGGGGCAGCACGGGGTGGCAACCGCCACGGTTTGCGCAAAGTTTGGTCTGCAATGTGTGGTGTACATGGGCGCGCATGATGTCGAACGCCAAGCGCCCAATGTCTTTCGCATGAAGCTGCTGGGCGCAGAAGTTATTCCCGTGACATCTGGCCGTGGCACGCTGAAAGATGCAATGAACGATGCGCTGCGCGATTGGGTGACCAATGTGCGCGACACGTTCTATTGCATTGGCACAGTGGCGGGCCCCCATCCATACCCTGCGATGGTGCGCGATTTCCAAAGCATTATTGGCAAAGAAGTGCGCTGGCAGTTGGCCGAGCAGGAAGGCGAGGGCCGCCTGCCAGACACCATCATCGCGGCCATTGGCGGCGGTAGCAATGCGATGGGGTTATTCTACCCGTTCCTTGACGATCCATCCGTGAACATCATCGGGGTCGAGGCGGGCGGCAAAGGTGTGGACGACCGGATGCAGCATTGCGCCAGCCTGACGGGCGGACGCCCAGGCGTTTTGCATGGCAACCGCACCTATTTGCTGCAAGACCCAGACGGGCAGATTTTGGAAGGGTTTTCCATTTCGGCTGGCTTAGATTACCCAGGTATTGGCCCTGAACATTCGTGGCTGCACGATATGGGCCGCGCAAAATATGTCTCCATCACCGATGCCGAGGCGCTAGAGGCATTTCAGTTGTCGTGCAAATTGGAAGGGATCATTCCCGCGTTGGAACCATCCCATGCATTGGCCCATGTGATGAAGATCGCCCCCAGCCTGCCACGCGACCATATCATTGTGATGAATATGTGTGGGCGCGGGGATAAAGACATCTTCACCGTGGCCAAACATTTAGGATTTGATATGAAAGTGTAGGGCTGATATACTTTAGCCTAGTCCAGCCGTGTGGCCCATAGGATTTAGGCGAAAATGAGTGACCTTAAGATAAGCGGTGTCTTTGCAGCGGCAGTGTTTGCACTGGCATTTCCAAGCTTTGCTGGAGCGGAATCGCTGCGCGATGCCAGCGATTTTGGGGATGATGCCGACGGCGCAGAAATTTATGTGCAGTTGGACGAAGATGTGGCGGAAGATGTATCGGACGAGGGCAGCGAAGACGACGCCACCGACGAGGGCAGCACTGAAGTTTCGGACGAAACGACAGATGTTGCAGAAGATGACGATGCTGGCGGTGCGGATGAGACAGAAGTCGCCGAAGTTGAAGATGCTTGGGTGACCACCACGGGCGATGGTGAAGGGCCGATTTACATGGAGTTTGCATCGGGCAACGGGCCAGTGCAGCGTGATGTCAAGCCAGTACCAATTGCGCCCGCTGCCGAAATTCCAACGCCTATTTTGGTTGCGGCGGACGGGTTTGATGCAACGCTTGGCATCAATGTGCATGATAAGGTTGCCGTAGCCGCGAAATGCGCAGTGTTGATCGAGTCGGGTGAAACCTATCAGGCGTTTTATAAACTGTATTGCGACTGATTTCCTCGCTTTTCCCCGTATCAAAAGCGCGCCGTTCGGTGCGCCTTTTGTATTTATGACCTAGGCCTGCGCCAATTTTGCCAAATCTTGCGGCATATCTTGATAAAAGTAGTTCGGCTTTAGCACCTGTTTTTCAAAAGTTTTATTGTGCCAAATCCACGATAGGTTCGATGACAGGGGCGGGGTGATCCATGACCAATCGCCGTAAACCTTGCGTCCTTGCGCCGCCTCGCGCGTGCAAAACTTGTCAAAGCTGCCAGATAACGCGTGATGATCCATAATGCGCACCCCATCCGCGGCAAAGGAATGCAGCACCGCGCGGTTCAATTCGACCAAGGCTTGATCGCGCCATAGCGGGTTTTTGTGGCTGGTATCCAGCCCCAAAGCTGCCGCTACTTCTGGCAGGGCGTTGTAACGCTGCGGATCGCCCAAGTTAAAGCTGCCAATTTCCGTGCCTTGGTAAACGCCGCTGGACGGGGCTGCGGTAAATTGAACCCCGCCCATATCCAGCGCCATGCTGGCCACAGCGGGAAGGGCAAACCATTGTAGGCCAAGTGCCGCGACACCAGCGTATTCGGGATGACGGATTTTCACTCGCAGAATTTTCGCCTGCGGTATGTCATAAATTTGCGGCGGCGAATCACCGATGCGCAGCACCAAGGGCAGCACATCAAATGGAGTGCCCGCGCCCACCCAGCCAAGGTTTTGGGCCAGCCGCGTTAGGGATATATTGCGCGGATCACCCAAAACACTGCCACCCGCTTGCGCATAGCCTGCATACAGAATCAGTTGGCCGTTCAAAATGCGCATTTTGGGGCCGCCCGACCTAAAAACAGTGATTGCAGGGCGGATGTCACCGCCATTTGTGGCCCAATCGATATGGTCAAGGATCGCAGCAAACATATCGTCCGTTGTGCGGACTGCGCGTGCATCGAACACTTTCAGCGAGGGCCAAAACATTCGGCCCACACAGCGCACCGAATTGCGCCACGCCAACCGCGCCCCAAAGGTCAGTTCTTCCGCGCTGGGCTGCCAAGTGCCCGTGCGGGCAAAGGCGCAATGCAATTGGTCTAACCGATGTGCCAAATCTGATGCGCCGCCTGTCTCGGATGCCATCTGGCGCAGGAATGATTCGGCCTCGGCCAAAGGGTGCAAAGACGGTTGCAAAGAAAACATCCCTTTGCCGCGCGGCACCTTTATTGGCTGCGCCGCGCCGCTATCTGCGCCAGAAACTGGGCAGGCGCTGGGCAGAATCATCTCTGGCAGGTCTTTCTCAAGCGGCGGCTGATACATGTTCATTTGGTGCATCTGGCGATCCTTGTGTCATGCTTGGGGCCAAAAGCGGGCCGCCTGCGCGCAGTGATTCTTGAACTTCAGCTTAAAGATGTATGCGCCACCATCGCGAAGAATTTGCCCAAAATTAAATCTATGCGCGAAAATATCGGTGGATAACTACCTGAGCGTGTATGGCAAAAAGGGTGCCCTAGGGCACCAAGATGCGCCGTAAACTTTGGTTTATGGCTGCAAACCTTTTGTATAGGGGTGGTGAAATAAACTTCCGTTCAATAGCGGCTGGCAAATTTCTGGGGCCTAGTCACCTCACCGCAACCACAGCAGGCCACGAACGGCGCACCACGGAAGCGAGTATGTAACCACGCTAAACCCAACAACCTGAAAGGATAGACCATGACACTGAAACGTAATCTTATGCTTGCAACGGCCTTTGTTCTGACCGCACACATGGCCCAAGCGTTGACCGCCAACGAACTGGCCGCAAAATACCAATCGGAAGGATACAGCCATATTTCGCTCCGCTCTGGTCTGACACAGCTGAAAATCGAAGCGTATAAAGATGGCCAAAAGGTTGAAATCATTTACGACGCAGCCACTGGCACAATTCTAAAGCAGGAAAGCGAAGCTGTTGGCACGCTGGCCAACGCTGACCAAGGCCCGCGCATCCGCGACGTTGGCCGCGATTTCGTCCGCGCTGGTGAGGATGATGACAGCGATGACGATAGCGACGATGACAGCGACGACGACAGCG
>JAIXVS010000137.1 GCA_027482795.1 Rhodobacter sp. | reverse complement strand
TGCAGCGCGGCGGTGGCACAGGTGCGCGCCGCCTTTGGCCGCATTGATGGGTTGGTCAATAATGCGGGTGCGAATGATGGCGTGGGGCTAGAGGCTGGCCCCGATGCCTTTCGCGCCAGTTTGAACCGCAATTTGGTGCATTACTACACGATGGTGCATTTGGTGGCAGGCGATTTGCGCGCAAGCAAAGGGGCCATCGTCAATGTCTCGTCCAAAACGGCGTTGACGGGGCAGGGGGGCACGTCGGCCTATGTCGCGGCCAAGGCGGCGCAACTGGGCCTAACACGCGAATGGGCGGCGGCCTTTTTGGCCGATGGTGTGCGCGTGAACGCGGTGATCCCTGCCGAGGTGATGACGCCGCTTTATGCCAATTGGCTGGCGACATTCCCAGACCCTGCCGCGAAATTGGCCGATATTACCAAGAATATCCCCCTTGGCCAGCGCATGACGACCCCGCTCGAAATTGCTGATACGGCGGTGTTTTTGCTGTCATCCCGTGCCAGCCATACCACTGGCCAATGGCTGTTTCCCGATGGCGGCTATACGCATTTAGACCGCGCTTTGGCGGGGGTGTAGCGGCGCTAGGCCGCGCGCCCCGATGCGCCCAAATTGCGCAAAATGGCCACTGCTGCGGCCATAACGGGGCCTTCGGTTTGTGACAAAATCGTCAGGCGGTCAAACTGGGCAGGATCGCGCGCAAGGCTGCCCCGCAAGGCGGCACCAAAGGCCATACGCAGTTCGGTGCCGATATTGAATTTGGTAACATGGCCACTTGCAGCAAGCTGCGCGCGCTGGGGCATTGGTACGCCCGATCCGCCGTGTATCACAAGGGGAACATCCGTTTTTGCGCGGATTGCGTCCAAGCGCGCCAAATCAAGGCTCGTGCCCGCGCTTTGCTGCAAATGCACGTTCCCCACAGACACGGCCATGGCATCAATTCCCGTTTGCCGTGCAAATCGCGCGGCCTCGTCTGGATCAGTGCCCGCAGATTGCGCCCCGCCTGCATAGCCGACAATGCCAATTTCCCCTTCGCAGGACGCGCCCGCTGCATGGGCCAAATCCGCCGCCGCCGCCGTCAGATCAATGTTGGCCTGCAAGGGCAGCTTTGATCCATCTATCATGACAGAGGTAAACCCTTCGCCCAGTGCCGCGCGGCAATCTTCCAGCGCATAGCCATGATCCAAATGCACGACCACGGGCACGCTGGCCGCCTCGGCCAGATGGCGCAACATGCGGGCCAGAATCGGCAATGGCGTATGGGCGCGGCAGCCCGGCCCCGCCTGCAAGATAACGGGCGCGCGCTCGGCCTCGGCGGCGGTGACATAGGCGCGCATATCCTCCCAGCCCAAACACACCAGTCCTGGTACGGCATAGCCATGCCGCCGCGCAGGCCCCAAAACCTGTGCTAGGGTCGCAACTGTCATTTGAACTTGGCCACCATGTCCATGATGCCCGGAATGGTTTTAAGCTGGGCCGCATGGGTGGGTTGGAAATACTGCTTTAGGCTGCGCTGGCTTTGCCCGCCCAGAATGGTGAAATAATACATCTCATACCCCGGCAGCACGCAGCAGGGATGATAGCCCTTGTCGATCAGCACAGTCGAGCGGTTCATGATGTGATAGGCGTCCCCAACCTCATTATCGGCGCGCTGCATCATTTGCAGGCCTGATCCATAATCGGGGCGAAAGCGAAAGTTATAGCATTCGTCATGGCGCGTCTCATCAGGCAGGCGGTCAGTGTCATGCTTGTGGCTGGGAAAGCCAGACCAGCCACCCGCACCCACAGTGAACAATTCTGACACCAGCAGGCGGCCCACGCGGTCGTGATAGGCCGCGCCAAGGATATGCTTTATCTTGCGGTGGGTTTTCGTCTCGTCCGATCCGTATTGCACGCGGTCAATATCGGCGGCGCGCACGGCAAAGGGGCGCAGCGTTTCGCCATATTGGGCGCCTGCGATAAAGGTTTCGGTATCGGTCAGCGCGGTGATGCGCGCGCCTGTGTCTTGGGGCACGTAAACGCCCTCAGGCTCGCCATCCCAAACATCCACCCCGCGCTGGCCGATGTCGGCAAATGTTTCGCCCGCCACTTCGACCGAGACAGTACCCGTGGCGGGGACAACGCAGGTTTCGTAGCCGCGCGTGCGATAGTCAAACGTCTGCCCCGCGCCTAGGCGGATGATGTTGAAATAAACATAGGGCACAAGCGGGTGATCTACATCCACGATGGGGCGGTTTTGGTTGTCATGCGGGGCGATGTGCAAGGGCTGTCCTTTCAGGCAAAAATCGGGGCGGGATGCTGCGCCAGAAAGGCATCCAGTTCGGCGGGTGTAGGCATGGCGGGGGCGCAGGCCACGCGGGCAACGACCATGGCGGCGGCGGCTGATCCGCGCAGCACTGCCGCCTGCAGATCATCGCCGCGCGCAAGACTGGCGATGAAGTTGCCCAAAAACGCATCCCCCGCGCCAGTGGGTTTCAGGGCGTGGGTGGGATAAACCCCCGTATGCAGCGCGCCATGGGCGGTAAAGGTGATCGCGCCCTTTTCGCCCATTTTATGGACCACAATCTGCGCGCCTGCGCCAATAAGGCTGCGGGCCGCATCTGGCCCATCCTCGATGCGACCCGCCAAAAAGCCAAATTCCACATCATTGCCCACGATCACATCGCACAGGGCAGCGGCGCGCGAATAGGCGTGCTGCGCATCCGCGGCTGAGGCCCAAGAATAGGGGCGATAATCCACATCAAATATCAGCGGCACACCCGCCGCGCGGGCCAGATCAAAGGCACGAAAGCAGGCGCTGCGCGAAGGTTCCACTGCCAGAACCGTTCCCGTGGTAATCACTGCGCCAAAGCGGGAAAAATCCACCGCCTGCACATCTTGCACCGTCATTTCAAAATCGGCAGCATGGTTGCGGTAGATCACCGATTGGCAGTTTTCCAGCCGCGTTTCGACCACGGCCAGCGAATTGCGCGCCTCGCCCCCCGCAAAGGACACATGGGCGCGGTCAATGCCGTAAGCATCCAGCTGCGCCAAACAAAACCGCCCCACGGCATCGTCTGATACGCGCGTCAGAAGGGCGGCTTTCTGGCCCGCGCGCACCAGCGCTGCGGCGATATTGGCCGATGATCCCCCCAGCGCGGCGGTGAATTTTGCGGCCGCTTCTATCGATGTGCCTGGCGGGTCAGCGTAAAGATCCATCCCCGCGCGGCCAATAACCAAAATGGGTTTCGCGCCCAACTGCGAAAGGTCGGCCATCACTGGCGCTGCCGCGATTTCGTCAAAGGCTGGCGCAAGCTGGCAGGTGACATAGTTAGACCTTTCATAGGGGCTTGCGCAGGGTATTGGGCAAGGATACGACTTTTGCAACCGCTTGCAATATCAGCTTTGGGAGAGGGGACGCCATGGCAGAGATTGGAATTGGTTTGGTGGGTGGCGGCTATATGGGCAAGGCCCATGCTGTGGCTTTGTCGGCGGTGGGGCCCCTATTTAACACCGCGCTGCGCCCCAAGATGCAGGTGATTGCCGCAACCAGCCAGACCTCGGCGGATGGCTATGCGCAGGCCTATGGATTTGCCCGCGCCACGGCAGATTGGCGCGATTTGGTCGCCGATCCGTTGGTGCAGGCGGTGGTCATCGCATCGCCGCAGCATACGCACCGCGACATCGCGCTGGCCGCCTTTGCCGCAGGCAAGCCTGTGTTTTGTGAAAAGCCGCTTGGCGCATCGCTGGACGATGCCCGCGCCATGACTGCGGCGGCAGAGGCATCGGGCCTTGTCAATATGATTGGCTTTAACTACGTGCGCACCCCTGCCACCCAGTTTGTGCGCCAGTTGTTGGCAGATGGCGCGATTGGTACCGTCACATGGTTTCGGGGCGAGCATACCGAAGATTTTCTATCCGACCCAAACGCGCCCGCGAACTGGCGCACCACGGGGCGGGCCAATGGCTGTATGGGCGATCTGGCCCCGCATCCCATTAACTGTATGCTGGCGCTGATGGGGCCCGTAGCCCAGCTTTCGGCGCAAATTGAAACGGTTCACCCCACCCGCCCCAGCGCAAACGGCCCCGTGGCGGTGGACAATGACGATCACGGCCAGCTGATGCTGCGCTTTGCCAGTGGCGCGATGGGGCATTTGTATATCAGCCGCACGGCAACGGGGCGCAAAATGGGATATGCCTATGAAATCCACGGCACCAAGGGCGCGATCCGCTTTGACCAAGAAGATCAAAACGCCGTCTACTTGTACCGCGCCGAAGGGGGCGAGGCCACACGCGGCTTTACCCGAATTCTAACGGGGCCTGCCCACCCCGATTATCTGGCCTTTTGCCAAGGGCCAGGGCATGGCACGGGGTACCTTGATCAGATCATTATCGAGGCGAAAGATTTTCTAACCGCCATCGCCGCAGGCAAGCCGATGTGGCCCACCTTTCGCGATGGGCTGGCGGTCAGCCAAGTTATTGAAACGGCCTTTGCGGCTGCGGCAGATGGACAATGGCACGCCGTGCCAAACACATGAGGGAATTATGACCATTCAAATTGGCAATGCGCCCTGCTCTTGGGGTGTGGAATTTGCAAGTGATCCGCGCAACCCTGCTTGGCAGCAAGTGCTGTCTGATTGCGCAGGCGCAGGATACAAAGGAATCGAACTGGGCCCTATCGGATTTATGCCCGAAGACCCCGCCATTTTGGGCGAAGCATTGGCGCAGCATGACCTAACATTAATCGGCGGCGTGGTGTTTCGCCCGTTCCACGACCCCGCCGCATGGGACGAGGTGATGGATGCCGCAACGCGCACCTGCCGCGCGCTGACAGCGCACGGCGCGCAGCATTTGGTGCTGATTGACAGCATCTCGCCCCGCCGCGCCCCCACCGCAGGGCGCGCCCATGATGCCGAGCAGATGGATGCCACCGAATGGGCCGCCTTTCGGGGCCGCATCGAAACCGTCGCCAAGATGGGGGCCGAAGAATACGGCCTGACCGTTGGGATTCACGCCCATGCCGCAGGGTTTATCGATTTTGAACCCGAACTAGAGCGGCTGCTGGACGAGGTTGACGACAGCATCCTGAAAATTTGCTTTGATACGGGCCATCATTCCTATGCGGGGTTTGATCCCGTGGCCTTTATGCGCCGCCATATCGGGCGGATTTCCTATATGCATTTCAAAGATATTGACCCTGCCGTAAAGGCCGATGCCATTGCCAAATCTACGGGCTTTTACGATGCCTGCGGGCAGGGGATATTCTGCAATCTGGGCCGCGGCGATGTCGATTTTCCAGCCGTGCGCCAGATTTTGCTGGATGCAGGTTTTTCAGGCTGGTGCACTGTGGAGCAGGACTGCGATCCGACACTGGATGTTAGCCCAATAGATGACGCGCGCAAAAACCGCGACTATCTTGCGTCAATTGGCTTTTAGGGGGCAGGGAATATGGCACAACTGAATTGGGGTATGATTGGCGGCGGCGAGGGCAGCCAAATTGGGCCAGCCCACCGCCTTGGCGCGCTAGCCGATGGGCATTTCAAACTGGCCGCTGGCGCGCTGGACCACCGCGCAGATGTCGGGCGCGACTATGCGCAGCGTTTGGGTGTGGCACCTGACCGCGCCTATGGCGATTGGCGCGAGATGCTGGCGGCCGAAAGGGGCCGCGCAGACCGCGTGGATTTGGTCACCGTTGCCACCCCCAACGCCACGCATTTTGAAATTACCAAAGCTTTTCTTGAGGCAGGCTTTCACGTGCTGTGCGAAAAACCGATGACGGTGACGGTGGAAGAGGGCGAAGAAATTGTGCGCATCGCCGCCAAAACGGGAAAGATTTGCGCGGTGAATTACTGCTACTCTGCCTATCCCATGATACGCCAAGCCCGCGCCATGGTGCGGGCGGGTGACATTGGGCGCGTGCGGCTGGTGGTGACCAACTCTAGCCACGGCGATCATGGTGATGCGG
>JAIXVS010000182.1 GCA_027482795.1 Rhodobacter sp. | reverse complement strand
TTCATCGTGCCGCCATAGGCAGGGTGCGGATGAAGGATAATCGCAATCGGCGCGTCGCGGTCTTTTTGCGGGTGATAGCGCCCCTCAAGGCGGCCTTCGGGGCCAGAGAAAATCACTTCGGGCATTGCACACCTTATCTGGAGCGCGATTTCTTAACAAAATCGCAGTTTTTGGGAGGGCGCGATTTCTTGACAAAATCGCTAGGATAACTTAGAGCCGTTCTAAATACATATAGGGCGGCGTCTGCGTCTGTTAAGGGGCAGGCGCGCGCGCGTCAATGAAAACTGATAAGGTGTGCTGTGAAACTGTCAACCAAAGGGCGCTATGCGATGGTGGCGCTGGCCGATTTGGCGCTGGCCAAAGGCGATGATTTGATGACGCTGGCCCAAATTGCCGAGCGGCAGGATATATCGCTGCCCTATCTGGAACAGCTTTTCGTCAAACTGCGCCGCGCTGGTCTGGTTGAGGCGGTGCGCGGGCCAGGCGGCGGATACCGCCTTGCGCAGTCACCCGATGCGATTCGCATTGCCCAAGTGCTTGAGGCTGTTGAAGAAACCGTCGATGCCATGCATCAAGGGGCAGGGGCATCGGGCGGGGTTTCTGGCACCCGTGCGCAATCGATGACCAACCGTTTGTGGGAAGGTCTGTCGGCGCAGGTCTATGTTTATTTGCACCAAACCCGCCTGTCCGATGTGGTGGGCAACCAGCTTGCCCCGTGCCCCGCCGTGCCTGCCCTGTTTCGCGTGGTGGATGAATGAGCAGGCTTTATCTGGATTGGAACGCCACCACCCCCCTGCGGGCCGAGGCGCGGGCGGCGATGGGTGCAGCCATGGATATTTTGGGCAACCCCAGTTCCGTGCACCGCGAGGGGCGGGCCGCCAAGGCGCTGCTGGCCAAATCGCGCGCCGATATTGCAGCGGCCTTTGGGGCGGATGGTGCGGATATTGTCTTTACATCAGGCGCGACCGAGGCGGCGGCGCTGGCCTGCGCGGGGCGCGATCTGGCCTGCGCCGATGTGGAACATGAGGCCGTTTTGGCATGGTGCGCCTCTGGCCTGAATGTGGACAGCGCGGGCCGCGTTTCGGTTTTGGAGGCTTCCAAAACCGCGCTGCAACTGGCCAATTCGGAAACGGGTATCGTGCAGGAAGTGCCCCAAGGCATTGCTGTGGTCGACGCAACCCAAGCCTTTGGCAAGCTGCCGATTGCGTTCAATTGGCTGGGCTGTGACATGGCCCTGTCATCGGCGCATAAACTGGGCGGGCCAAAGGGCATTGGCGCGCTGATCCTGCGCCAAGGCATTGATCTGCCTGCGCAATTGCGGGGCGGGGGGCAAGAATCTGGCCGCCGCGCTGGCACCGAAAACCTGATCGGCATTGCAGGCTTTGCAGCCGCCGCAAAGGCCGCAGCGCGCGATTTGGCAAATGGCGTCTGGGACGAAGTTGCCCAAATTAGAAATATTCTAGATCAGGCATTGTCCGCCTACGGCTTTAAGACTATTTCAGTCGGGAATAGCGCGGCGCGCCTGCCCAACACCCTGTGCATCATTGCCGAGGGCTGGAAGGGCGAGACGCAGGTGATGGCGATGGATTTGGCGGGCTTTGCCATTTCGGCAGGGTCGGCCTGTTCTTCGGGCAAAGTGCGCGCCAGCCGCGTGCTGCGCGCGATGGGCTTTGATGCGGTGCAATCGGCAAGTGCCATTCGCATCAGCATCGGGCCAGGCTTGGGCGAAGCGGATGTTTTGCGTTTCGCCGATGCTTGGGCCAAAGACTATAGGCGAATTTTGGCGCGTGTCGCCTGACGGACGGATAGGATGGACAGAATGGTTGACCAAACCGCAGAACTGATTGCCCGCGACGGCGTTGATCAAGAAACGATCGACACTGTTAATGCCATGTCGGGCAAATACAAACACGGCTGGGAAACCGATATCGACACCGAATACGCCCCAAAAGGCCTGTCCGAAGACATCGTGCGCCTAATTTCGGCCAAAAACGAAGAACCCCAGTGGCTGCTGGACTGGCGCCTTGCCGCCTATCGCCGTTGGCTGACCATGAGTGAGCCGCATTGGGCCATGCTGAACTACACGGCGATTGATTACCAAGATCAGTATTATTACGCCAAACCTAAGTCTATGATAAACAGACCAAAATCACTGGACGAGGTAGACCCGAAACTGCTGGCCACCTATGCCAAATTGGGCATTCCGCTGCGCGAACAGGCGCTGCTGGCAGGGGTGGAAATGCCCGAGGGCGCAGAAAACCGCAAAGTTGCCGTGGATGCGGTGTTTGATTCCGTGTCCCTTGGCACCACGTTTAAGGCCGAACTGGCCAAGGCGGGGGTGATTTTCTGCTCCATTTCCGAAGCAGTGCGCGAGCATCCAGACTTGGTGCAGAAATATCTCGGCACTGTTGTACCAGCGTCCGATAACTATTTCGCCACGCTGAATTCTGCTGTGTTTTCAGATGGTTCCTTTGTTTACATTCCCAAAGGCACCCGCTGCCCGATGGAACTGTCGACCTATTTCCGCATCAATGCCGAAAACACGGGCCAGTTTGAACGCACGCTGATTATCGCCGATGAAGGCAGCTATGTGAGCTACCTAGAAGGCTGCACTGCGCCCAAGCGTGATACCCATCAGTTGCACGCCGCCGTGGTGGAACTGGTGATTTTGAAGGATGCCGAGATTAAATATTCCACCGTGCAAAACTGGTATCCAGGCGACGAAAACGGTGTTGGCGGGATTTATAACTTTGTGACCAAACGCGCCGATTGCCGAGGGGATCGCGCCAAGGTGATGTGGACGCAGGTGGAAACGGGGTCGGCGATTACGTGGAAATACCCGTCCTGCATTTTGCGCGGGCATGAATCTCAGGGCGAGTTTTATTCCATCGCCATCGCCAACAACGCCCAGCAGGCCGATACGGGCACCAAGATGATCCATCTTGGCCGCAATACCAAATCGCGGATTGTGTCCAAAGGAATTTCAGCGGGCCGCGCGCAAAACACCTATCGCGGGCAGGTGTCTATTCACCCCAAGGCGACGGGGTCGCGCAATTACACCCAATGCGACAGCCTGCTGATCGGCGATCAATGCGGCGCGCATACCGTGCCCTATATTGAGGTGAAGAATAATTCATCGCGTGTCGAGCACGAGGCGACCACGTCGAAGGTGGACGACGATCAGCTGTTCTACTGCCGCTCGCGCGGGATGGGCGAGGAAGAGGCGGTTGCGCTGGTGGTGAACGGCTTTTGCAAAGAGGTGCTGCAAGCCCTGCCCATGGAATTTGCGATGGAGGCGCAAAGCCTTGTTGCAATTTCCCTTGAGGGGAGCGTTGGCTGATGCCATCGAAGGTGAGGAAAGCCGCGCAAGGCAATGAAAAGGCTGTGCAAACCGCGCCGCGTTTGGTTTTGGATTTGCCAAAAACCAAACTGCCCGTTGCCGTTTTGCTGCGCGAACTTCCCTTAATGCGGCGTGTCAAAGTGGTGGATATTGGCGCAAATCCGATGGCTGCCGATGCCGCGCACAAGCCGCTTTTGGATTTGGGGGCCTGCGATGTGGTGGGGTTTGAACCCCAACCCGTGGCCTTTGCCGAACTGGCCAAAATCAAATCTGACCGTGAAACCTACCTTCCCTATGCCGTTGGGGACGGGCGCCAACGCAACCTTCGCGTCTACCTAGATCACGGCATGACCAGCTTTTTGCCTGCCTACGAGGCAGGGCAAAAGGCCATAGCCATGCGGCCTTGGTCGGCGCTTTTGGAGGAAATTCCCTTTGACACCAAACGCTTGGATGATGCGGGTCTGGGCGACTTTGACCTTTTGAAGATCGATGTGCAAGGCGCGGAAAACGAAGTTCTGGCCCATGCCGCCCGCGCATTGGCTGCGGCAACCGTGGTGATTGTCGAACTGCGCTTCTTCCGCCTGTACGAGGGCGAGCCGATGATGGGCGGGGTTGATACCCAGCTGCGTTCCATGGGGTTCGAGTTGCATAAGTTTTTGTTCACCAAAACCCGCAGCTTGCGCAACAGCCAAAACGCGCGCCTGCGCCACCGCTATTTCCGCGATCAAATCTTGGATGGGGATGCGGTTTATATCAAAGATATCAGTCAGATCGAAGGCTTTACTGATGTGCAGCTTATGCATCTGGCCGTGCTGGCCAGCGCAGTGTTTGAAAGCCATTCGCTGACCCTGTTCTGCCTTGACCATCTGGTCGCGCGCGGGGCCGTGCCTGCCCATCTGCCCGCGTTATATGTCGATAATCTGCCCGCCGATATGCGCATCGAAGGCGACAGTCCACAGGGGCAGGTGTAATGTACCGCCAACCTCTGGAGCGCCCCGAATTAACCTTGCCGCCCGCCGAGGCTGGGGCGCTGCGCGAAGCCTTGGCGCAGGCGGGGGTGATTTTGGAAT
>JAIXVS010000016.1 GCA_027482795.1 Rhodobacter sp. | reverse complement strand
TTTTCGCAATGACTTTCGCGGCCCGACCCCCATGGGGCAAATCATGGATTTTGCTTTGGCCAGCGCGATGCGGGTCGGGGAAATCTGCCGCATCGCGTTTGAGGATGTCGACTGGGCCAATCACACCGTGACCATTCGGGATCGCAAGGACCCCAAACAAAAGATTGGCAACAACCAAGTTGTCCCATTGTTGCCTGCGGCAATGGCCATCGTCCGCACGCGGCGCGATGCGACGGGCGGAGTGGGCCGAATTTTCGCATACCGTTCGGCTTATATTTCTGAGCGGTGGCATCACACGACGCGACTTTTGGAAATTGACGATCTGACGTTCCATGACCTGCGCCATGCGGCAATCACTGATTTATTCCGAAAGGGATTGGACATCCCCGAAGTGGCGCTGGTCAGCGGTCACCGTTCGTGGCGGGAACTGAAGCGCTACACGCAGTTGACGGCGGCCGATGTGCTGGGCAAGTTCAGGGCGCTTGAACAGGCGGGAGGGTGAGATGGGGAAGTCGCGCGCGCCGGAGATTGATGAAGACGGCCTTAAGAAGCATCGCGCAGAAAGTACAGAACTCACCAACCTGAGAAATCGGTTTCTTCAATACGAAGAACGAAGAGAGGCTAAAGAGTTGGCCACACCTTACATTGCGTTCGAGGCGATCGTCGGGCTGCTTGGCGCCCGCATAGAAGGTTACTCTGACGAGGATGTGCGCGCCTGCTGGCCCGATGCTTGGGGAACAACGACTGTGAATATGCCAGCATCCGTTCTGAGGGAATTTGCGCGTGGCTGGATAATGTACAACCAGCCAGAAAATGGTCGAACACCGGGCGAAGTGTTTCAACTTGAGGGGGGCGGACAGGGCAAACAGAAGGCAATCGCACGTCAGAGCGCGGTTGATCGAAACCGCCGTTATGCAATCCAAGCAGCGCTGTATTACACAGAGCAGCCAGGGATTTCCCTGCAAGCGGCAATCACAAGGGCAGCGGACAAATTCGACGTTTCGGTTGATACAGTGCAATTGGCCTACAAGAAATACGGCAAAAGTCTTATCGCCAAGGCGCAAGAGACAGGCATGCTAAAGGGGGGTATGGCTTCGTGAAGTTGCACCGCTGAAAGGCAACTGGTTTTTATGGCATCTTCTTCGTGCAAATGCATGAGAAGACCATTTCATGACAACAACGACCATACTTCGCCTGCCCGACGTTGAGGCGCGCTGCGCTGTCAACCGTCGGACGCTCTACTACTGGATCGAACGTGGAATGTTCCCGCGTCCGATTAACCTAGGCCCCCGCACTGTGGGCTGGCTTGATAGCGATATTGAGGCTTGGATCAACGAGAAAGCGCAGGCCTCGCGCGTCAGTCCCGCAGCGGTCGGCGATTCCAAGGGAGGCTCAAATGCTTGAGAAACGCGAGATTTCGCCTGAACTGCAGGTCTTGGCTGCCTTCTACGCGAGCGAGC
The DNA here is from genome assembly GCA_027482795.1 of Rhodobacter sp. Lineage (GTDB taxonomy): Bacteria > Pseudomonadota > Alphaproteobacteria > Rhodobacterales > Rhodobacteraceae > Cypionkella. Next base: position 9,044 of record JAIXVS010000016.1, on the reverse strand, counting down.
GGCTGATGCCCGCCAAAGCATTTGCCGCGCTCATCGGTGTAAAGCCCGAAACAGAAAGCCAAATGCGCGCCCGGCGCCAGTCGCCACCGTTCTTCAAGTCAGGCGCGTCGGCCTTTTACCGTTTCGACGATGTAGCCGAATGGCTGCAAAAGCAGCGGGTCGAGGCCGAGCGTGGCGGAACCGGGCAGCGCAGGGCCATCAAAGATATTTTGGGCTGATCTGCCGCCATTTCGACAACAAATCGGTCGCATGCCCTGACGGGGGTCGGCCCCAATCGATCAACTGAGACCTAATCTATCCAGCGCGCCGATTTGGCGCGAACGATTGAGATTTGCCGAGGCTACCATGAACATGACAAGGTCCGACGAAATCGCGGCGCAGACGAACATCCGCCGCGCTCTACTTGCCAATGGGTATACCCCGCTGGCCAATAAAGATAAAATGTGCATTCTGAAGGGTTGGCCGGACCTGTTCGTAGACGCGGCGCAAATCGACGTGTGGTCGGGCCAGCTAAAGTGGCGGGCGACGGGCGTGCGCATTGAGCGCGCGCTGGTGGCCATCGATCTAGATGTCAATGACGCCGACTCAATCAATGCGATCATTGACGCCCTGCCTGCCCACATCTGGGAGCAGCTAAAGCGCGCGCCCGTGCGGCTGGGTAAGGGGGGCCAAGGAGTGCTGGTTCTGCCGTCTCGCCGAGGGTGAGAGAACAGCTTTTACCGCCTGACATCGGCGGGGTATCGCCAGCCCGACAGCGCGCCCGATGTCGTGGTGCATCGCGTTGAGATTTTCGCAGGCGAGACGGGGCGGCAGTTTGGCGCATACGGCGCGCACACCATCGGCCATGTTGGCGCGGTCGAGGTGACCTACCGCTGGGAAGATGCTCGCGGGCTGGCCGACACGCCATTTGACGATCTGCCGCGTCTGACGCGCGATCAATTTGCCGTGGTGGCCGACACCGCCTCGCGTGTGCTGGCCCATCTGGGGTGGATCAATGACGAGATGTCAAAGACGGGGTTCAGCACGCCCAGCGTGATCTATGATTTGGACGACCAGATCTTTGAAACCCAGGAGTATGGGCCGCTGAGTCTTGCGCAGTTGGAAGCCGCTTGTGTTGTCGGCGATCAAATTCGACTTTCTGCTTCTTGGCTCGAAGGGCCTTCGGCAACAAATCCCACGCGATGTATCGCATCACTTAACCCATCTGATGATCGCGTTTTTGTTTTCGAAACCGCGTCTTTTATAACGCATCGGCCCAAAGACATGGATATTGGGCCAAAACTCGCACGCATAGGTGCATTTTTTCACGCCCAGAGGTGCTAGCGCAATATGAGGCGTCTACATTTTGGAAGCTTGACGGATCCTTAGTGGTAAATGCCTTTTTGAACCCACGAGCCGAAATCCCAATTGAACATGGCGGCATCGCGGCCGCTGCACTGGAAACGGCACGAGTTCTAGCCAATGCCGTCGATGCGTTCGACTTCGGTGATCAAATTGCAGTCGTAAAGGGTCAGTCCATCATCGTCTTAACCGTTGATCGGCTAACCTTTGAACTTGGTTTACGTATTCGCTACTTTCGGCAAATCCGCGAAGAGGAGAGGAATAACGACCCACCACTGGGCCTTGTAAAGCAATTGATTGCGCTTGCCAGCGAGCGCGGCTTGCCGCCTTTGATTGGGCTGATTGATATGCCAATCATCTTGCCAAACGGCAGTGTGGTATCCGAGACTGGATACGATCCCGCCTCCCAGTTATATGTTGCGCCGCATGCAGATCACTTGCCGGTCATTCAAGAAGAACCAAGTATTGACCAATTGCGCGAGGCATTGAAAACGCTTTGGGAGCCCTTTAAGGCCTTCCCGTTCGTGTCAGCCAATGACCGCGGTGGTATGCTTGCCGCCCTACTGACTGCCGTACTCGGCAAAGCGCTGCCAACCGCGCCTGCATTTGGCTTTGACGCGCCGACCCAAGGATCTGGGAAAAGACTGCTTGCAAAATGTGTTGGCGCTTTTACGGGCGAGTACAGGCTTGCGGCCCCACTGCCGACCCGCAGCGAGGAAGAACTTTCAAAGATTCTGGTATCTACTTTGATGACGGGACCACGCGCCGTCATTTTCGACAATCAACTCGGCACATTGGACAGCGCGTCCTTAGCGGCGGTTCTCACGTCGCAGATTTATGAGGGACGTCTGCTCGGCGCCTCGAAAATGGTAAAGCTGCCGACGAACTGCATCCTTATGCTGACGGGCAATAATCTCAGCATGGGCGGAGACATGCCGCGTCGCGTTGTGACAATTCGTATTGACGCCGCGATTGAAACCCCGTTCACGCGTGTGTTCGACCTTGATCCAGAGAACCATGTTCGCGAGAACCGCACGAATCTGGTCGGCGCAGCGTTAACAATGGTCAAAGCGGCGTTGCCCCACGCGACTGTCGGGCGCCTCGGTTCTTTTGAGGATTGGGATCGCATGGTTGCCCAAACTGTCGTGTGGGTCGCCCGAACGGTTGGAGACCTATCGTTTGGCGATCCCTACGACTTGATTGGCAAAGGCTTTCGCGCCGATCCCGACCGCGAAGATCTTCTCACATTGCTGGAAGGCCTTCGTGCGCGGTTTGGGAATGGACGCTTCATGGCACGCGATTTGCGCGACTATCTTCTGCAAACCTCGTCGGCGCCCCTTGCGTTACGCTACGTAGTCGAAAGCCTTTGTGTCCGCTTAACTCCGAAAGCGATATGGCAAATGCTCAGAAATCGCGCTGATCGCCGCGTCGCAGGCTTTTATTTGGCAGTATGGCCAAATGAAAAGACCGGAAACGAGTTCCAAGTGTTCAGCGTAGCAGATTTGCCGGACGAGACTATTGTCGACACCGCCAGCTAGCCGACTGGGGCAATGATGCCGACCAGTTCAGAGATGCTTTGAAAAAAAACAAGGGGATAAAGCCCTGCATCCCGGGACGGAAGTCACGCGGCAAGCCCATCAAACACGACAAGCGCCGCTACAAACGCCGCAACTGGATCGAGAAAATGTTCGGCAGACTGAAGGACTGGCGAAGGGTGGCAACGCGCTACGACAGATGCCCGAAGGTCTTCGTCTCAACAATCACCTTCGCCGCAACCGTCCTGTTCTGGCTATGAAACAAGAACGAGTCCTGACCCTAGGTTGAAGTTCAAGAATCTTTTTGCCCTTTAAAGTGATGGCTTGACGCAAGATAAGCGGCCACACGTCGACTTTGCGTGCACCGACGATTAGGGTAGCTGTTGCCTCGTTTGGCGGTTTCGGTTTTCGGGGGGTTTGATCATTAATATGATCTCAGTGACCTGCTTACATCAACGCCAATTCAACCCGCGAATGCATGTTTCGCAATAAGATTGCTGCCCAATGCCGCTGAAAATGACCTATTGCAAACATGGAAAATGCGCGAAATCAAAGGCTTATCGCGCAAGTCATTGCTATCTCTAAGTAATTGAAATTATTACTTTTTTGTCTCATGACTTGAAGGCCGCGGGTTCAAATCTTGCCCCCGCAACCAAAAACAAGGAATGATTGTAAATGCATAGTCTCGAAAGATTGCAGCGGCCCAGTTCCAAAACAAATGCAGGATGGCCGTCAATTTGCGCAACAGCGCCGCGCTTACGCCAATAGCAACATCGCTGTTTGTTCATCTGTCACAAGTGTTGTGGGGCCGATCGTTCGAATTGTGGCACGGATGGCATTCAGCTTGTCCTTCCCACCCGAAATCAGCACCCGTTCGGGGGTTCGCCGCAATCGTGCAATGTTGACCGATATCACACGGCCGTTCACCTCGTGATCGACGAGTTCACCATTTTGGTCGATAAAATTGTAAAGCACATCCCCGATTGCCCCCGCTTCGATCAAGGAACGTCGGTCAGCTTCGGACAGATATCCCGTACGATAGCTGGTGGTCAGGGAACTGATACCCCCGCAAGACAGCAGCGCCATATCCAGTTTATCTGCCATCTCAAAAATCGCGGAAAGGCCGCAGCGTTCTAGCAGGGCGTGTTTGGTTTCAGGGCTGTCGACAACGGCAGGCGCGGGGATCAAAAACCCCTCGCCTTGAAAAAGTTCTGCGAATTGCCATGCGAATTCGGCAGGGTTAAATCGCCGCGCAGCCGCGATACCGCCCAGCAATGACACAACGCGGAAATCGTCCAGCGTTGCGCCAAGGATGAAGGGCAGTGTGTTTGATAGGGTGCGGCCCCAGCCTACCCCAACCGTCATTCCAGCCCGCATTTCGCCCGAAATAAAGTTTCCAGCGGCGGCGGCGATGACTTTGACGGGATCGGCGTCGGCGTCTGTGAACGGGGCTACGATGACGCGGTTAATGCCAAAGCGCGTTTCAACTTCGCGTTCCAGCAGCAAAAGGTCGGTCAAGGGTGCGGCGATTGTAATGCGCACCTCGTTACGGCGGCGGGCATCGGCCAAAAGCCGCACCACCATCACCCGACTGATGCCAAGCTGTGTTGCGATGTCATTTTGGGTTGCGCCTTCGACGTGATACAGCCAGATCGCGCGCGCGCGAAGCCTGTCTGCCTCGCTTTGAATGGCCACATTTTGATTTTCAAGTTGCATAACTTGCTCAACCTTTTGATCAGCCCACCGTTTCAATCGAACGGATCATTCGATTTACAATCCGCCCCACCCGCTCTGGGCACTCTATCTGCGGAATATGGCCTGCTCCAGCCAGAAGATGAAGTGCGAATTCGCCATCCGCCCTGATTGCATGGTCAAAAGGCAGGATATGGTCATTGCGCCCCCAAATAATTTGCAGCGGACATGCCACGCGCTTTAGGGCGGGGCGCAGATCAAACGCCTGAACGGCATCGGGAAATAGGGCCTGCGCCATATCTGTTTGGCAGGCGCGCAACTGCACATCGGCGCGCATGCGCATTGCAGCGCGGGCGTAATCATCGCTGATGCCTTCTGGCATTGCCGTCAGACGGCGCAGCCATGGGGCCAAGCTTTCCACGCGGCTGGCGCGGACAATTCCGTTTAGGGCTGCGGCATCAATTTCAGGCCCAAGACCTGCTGGCGCGATCAGCGTCAGGCTGGCAATGCGCCGCCCGCGAATATCGGCCAAAGCCAGCGCAAGCGCCGCGCCAAGGGAATGGCCGACAAGATGCACGTCGTCGCTGTCCCGCGTGGCCTCATCAAAGGCTTCGACGACCATACGCGCCAAGTCTTGAAAGCTGTTCAATTGCCTTTTTGGCGATTTGCCGTGCCCAGGCAAGTCGATGCGCACCAACGGCGCATTTGGGCCTAGCGCCTTTTCTAAAGGTGCCCAAGACTGGCTGTCAGCGGTGAAACCATGCAGCAAAACGATGGGCGTGCCTTGACCATCACGGCGCGAGATGTGCAGGGGGCCAGCCTCGCGGCTCCAGCCTGATGGGATGGGGGCGGCGGCCACTGCTGAAGTGCCTGCATTGCGAACGCGCGCGGCCAGCAGATTTTCCACATCTGACTGTTGCACGCGGCCAAGTGGGCCAGTGCCCGTCACATCGGCAGGGGTCATGTTATTCGCGCGCAGGGCTTTGCGTGCGGCGGGGGTGGCGCGCGTTCCCACACCTGCCACGGTTTGGACAGGCTGGGCGGGTGCCGCGTGGACAGTTTGCACAATGGTTTCTGGCGCGGGCATGAGCGTTTGCGTTGGCGCAGTTGCACTGCGCGCTGGCGATTGCGATACAGTCATGCCTTCGGGGTAGATCCACGCCAGAATGCTGCCAACGGGCACTTTATCGCCTGGCTTTGCACTGATGTGATGCAGGCGGCCTGTGGCAGGTGCCTCGACCTCCATCGCAGCCTTGTCGGTTTCAATGTCAAACAGCGGGGCCCCTTGTTGCACCAAATCGCCTTCGGCCACGTGCCAGACGGCCAGTGTGCCATGGGTCATATCCATATCGACCTTTGGCAAGATGACCTCGGTTGGCTGCAGTCCTTCGTTTGATACGGCAGCGACGGCGGCGGGCGCAGGCGTTACGGGTTCGACGGCTTCACCTTCGGCGTAAAGCAGGGCGATCGTCGTGCCGACCGCGACTTTGTCACCCGCGCGGGCTGTGATCTGGTGAAGGTAGCCCGTTGCGGGGGCCTCGACCTCCATCGCGGCTTTGTCGGTTTCAATGTCAAACAGGGCCGCGCCTTGTTGCACCAACTGCCCCTCGGCTGCGTGCCATGTGGCCAAAGTGCCATGCGACATATCCATGTCCACTTTGGGCAGGATCACTTCGATGGGCATGTTCAGACCTCGCGGCGCACAAGGCGGCGTGCGGCAGCCTCGATTGTATCAACCTGCGGCACAGAGGCGCGTTCAAGATCGGGGTTATAGGGCACGGGCGCATCGGCCGCGCCAAGGCGCAAGATAGGCGCATCCAGATAATCAAACGCATCGCTTTCAGCGACCATCGCGCTGATTTCAGCCCCCACGCCGTAAGCTTTGACGCCTTCGTAAACCACCAAAAGCTTACCCGTTTTGCGCACCGATGTCAGGATCGTGTCGCGGTCAATCGGGCGGATCGACCGCAGGTCAATCACCTCGACGTTGATGCCATCTGTGGCCAGTTTTTCAGCCGCCTCCAACGCGCGGTGCAGCATGATCGAGCCTGCAACAATGGTCAGATCGCTGCCCGTGCGGCGTACCAACGCCTTGCCAATTGGGGTCAGATAGCTGCCCTCAGGCACATGCCCTTTGGTTTTGTACAAAAGCTTGTGTTCAAAGATCATCACGGGGTCAGGGTCGGCCAATGCCGCCAGCAGCATCCCCTTGGCATCTTCTGGTGTTGAAGGTTGCAGCACCTTTAGCCCCGGTACATGGCCAAACCACGCCTCGATGCTTTGGCTGTGCTGGGCGGCAGCGCCCGTACCAGACCCAGAGGGCATGCGAAACACTACAGGCACGGCAGCCTCGCCGCCCAGCATATAGCGCAGCTTGGCGGCTTGATTTACGATTTGTTCCATCGCTAGCATGGCAAAATCGGAAAATTGAAATTCAAAGATCGGCTTTAGCCCTGTCAGCGCCGCGCCCACGGCAACGCCTGCCCCGCCCAGTTCGGAAATGGGGGTGTCCATCACACGCTCAGGCCCAAAGCGGTCGATCAGATCTAGCGTCACTTGAAAAGCGCCGCCATAAACGCCGATGTCTTCGCCCATCAGAATAACTGTCGGGTCAGCTTGCATGGCTATGGCCATCGCCTCGCGGATCGCTTCGGCATAGGACAGCACACGCGCGTTGGTGTCGCTAGCCGTCACAGGGTTCGATTGGACATTCATAATGCAGCCTCGGCATAGACATAACGGGTGACTTCGGACAAATCAGGCGCGGCGCTGGCCTTAGCGAATTCGATGCCCTTTTGCACATCGGCCACGGCCTGTGATGCAATCGCATCTGCGCCTGCTTCGTCCAAAACGCCATGCGCGATCAATTCAGCGCGAAAACGCGCAATCGGGTCTTTTGCCATCCACGCCTCGATCTCTTCTTTCGTGCGATAGCGGTTGCGGTCAGATTTCGAATGGCCGCGCCAGCGGTAGGTTAGGTTTTCCACCAAACTTGGCCCGTCGCCTGCGCGGGCGCGGGCAATGGCGATATGCAGCGCCTCGGATACGGCCGAAAAATCGTTGCCGTCCACCGTGGTGCCAGGCATCGCATAGGCGGCGGCGCGCTGGGCGATATGCGGCACGGCGGTGGAACGGGCGGTGGACGTTGACATGCCATAGCCGTTGTTTTCACATACGAAGATAACAGGCAGTTTCCAGACGCTGGCGATGTTCAGCGATTCGTGGAAAGCACCTTCATTATTTGCCCCATCGCCGAAGAAACATACCGTGACATCCGATTTGCCAAGACGTTTGGCCGATAAGGCCGCCCCAACTGCGATGGGCAAACCACCCCCCACAATGCCGTTGGCCCCAAGGTTGCCTGTTTTGACATCGGCAATATGCATCGACCCACCACGGCCATGGCAATATCCCGTTTCCTTGCCGAAGAATTCGGCAAACATTCGGCCAACATCAGCGCCTTTGGCGATGCAATGACCATGGCCGCGATGGTTCGAGGTGATCTTGTCGTCATCGGTCAATTCCATACAGGTCGCCATCGCGCTGGCTTCTTGCCCGATGGACAGGTGCATCGTGCCGTGGATCATGCCCCGTGTGTAACTGTCTTCGGCCCCTTCTTCAAAGCGGCGGATCAAATACATCCGTTTGAGCGCCTCGCGCAGTTGGGCGGGGGAATAGTGCCGAATGGCGAAGGGGCGGTTGTCTGCGTCCATCATGATCAGAGCCCTAACATGGCGTCTTGACGCGCCCGCAGCATTGCAATTTTGCTGTTGTCGGGAACTGCGGCATTGGCGCGGGTGATAAGATCGCCCTTTTTAATGGGCGCGGTGACTTTGGCACCTGTCAAAAGCCCGCAGGGGATCGCGGCGGCGCTGCGTGCCTCTGCCGCCGTCATGATCCACGCGCGGTAGCAATACTCGCCAATTTGATCCAGAACCTCGCCCACGGCCATATCCTTTTTGGCAACCGCGCAAACCTCGGCCACGGGGCGCGCCATTGGGACCATGTCAGCCTTGCCGTACAAAACCACGCGCGCGCAGGTCAGCGGCACCTCTAAAGACGTCAGGTGATAGGGCCTGAAAAAGGTGAAATACGGGCCGTCACCCATTTTCAAATCTTCCATCCGTTCGCGGATGCGCGGGTGATCCATTTCGGCCACAACAAAAACACCTGGGGCCACGCCTTTGCCAATGGAATAATCCACCCGCCCTTCGCCCGATGACAGCACACCGCCCGCAGATTCGGGGATAAGCACTTTGTTCAATTCATCGCGCGAACAGGCGGGGCCGTGCATTCCGGGCCGGTCAGGGATCAACCCTGTGGCATTGGCGATGGCCGCCATTTCAACCATGGTTTTTGATCCATCAACAAATTCGACCAACATGCGCGGGTTCATATGGCGGCGCACAGCCTCTTCCGTGTAAACATCAGGGGTTGCGTCAAAATTCAACGGATTGTTTTTACCCTTGCCCGCGC
>JAIXVS010000283.1 GCA_027482795.1 Rhodobacter sp. | reverse complement strand
CGATTATTGCCGCCAGCTGCGGGATCGAGCCTACCCGCGTGGTGCATTACAAACCCCTGCTGGATGCCGCCATCGACATGGCCACCCATAAGCCCGATTTCTGCGTGATCTTGCAGCGCGAACAAGAAGTTGCCGCGCTGGTAGAGGGGCGCGATGTGGCATGGCACAGTTTTCAATACGGGGTAAAGCCTGCCGAATGTGTGCCCGTTGCTGGCAACCACCCTGCCTATATTCTGTACACAAGCGGCACCACAGGCGCGCCCAAGGGCGTGGTGCGCCCCACGGCGGGGCATTTGGTGGCGCTGAACTGGACGATGCGCGCGATTTACGATTGCGGCGGCGGCGATGTGTTTTGGGCGGCATCCGATGTGGGCTGGGTCGTGGGGCACAGCTACATCTGCTATGCCCCGCTGATTGCGGGCTGCACCACTGTGGTGTTCGAGGGAAAGCCCGTCGGCACCCCCGATGCGGGCACCTTTTGGCGGGTGATTGCCGAACATGGCGTGCGCGCGTTCTTCACCGCCCCCACCGCCCTGCGCGCGATCAAACGCGAAGACCCGAGTGGCAAACTGCCGCAAGACTATGACCTAAGCTGCCTGAACGCAGTCTATCTGGCGGGCGAGCGCGCCGATCCTGATACCGTGATCTGGGCGCAGACCCATCTGAAGGTGCCTGTCATCGATCATTGGTGGCAAACCGAAACGGGCTATGCAATTGCCGCCAACCCTTTGGGGATTGAGGCGCTGCCCGTGAAAATCGGCAGCCCCACCGTGGCCATGCCCGGCTATGACGTGCAGGTTTTGGACGAGGGCGGGCACACTGTGCCAGCAGGCCAATTGGGCGCGATTGCGATTAAGCTGCCCCTGCCGCCTGGCACTTTGCCCACGCTGTGGGGCGCGGAAGATCGGTTTAAGAAAAGCTATCTTGCCCATTTCCCTGGGTTTTACGAGACAGGGGACGCGGGCTATATCGATGATGACGGTTATCTATACATCATGGCCCGCACCGATGATGTGATCAACGTGGCAGGCCACCGCCTGTCTACCGGCGCGATGGAAGAGGTTTTGGCAGGGCATAAAGACGTGGCCGAATGCTGCGTTGTCGGTGTGGGCGACGCGCTAAAGGGGCAATCGCCGCTTGGGTTTTTGTGCTTGAACAAAGGCGCGGGGCGCAGCGCTGATGAGGTGGTGGCCGAATGCGTAGCCCTGATGCGCGAGAAGATCGGCCCCGTCGCCGATTTCAAACGCGCGGTGGTGGTGGACCGTTTGCCAAAGACGCGGTCGGGCAAAATTCTGCGCGGCACGATTGTGAAAATCGCAGATGGGGTGGAATGGAAAATGCCCGCCACGATTGACGATCCTGCGATATTGGATGAGATTAAACTGGCGCTTCAATCCTTGGGCTATGCACGGGCCTGATAGGGCGCAATAGGGGGGCACTCGCGCCCCCCTCGTCGCTGCGCTCCTCACACCTGCGGGGATATTTGTGAAGAAAAGAAGCAGGCGCGGTTTAGGCAAACTGTTCGACAATCAGCCGCTCTTCCAGCCCGTGGCCGGGGTCGAACAGAATGCGGTGCGAAATGCTGGGGTCTGAGCGCACTTCGACCATGACCACATCGTTCACGGGGCGGCTGTCGGCATCGGCGCGCACGGGGCGTTTTTCGGGCTCCAGCACGTCAAACCGCACCACGGCGATGTTCGGCAGCAGCGCGCCGCGCCAACGGCGGGGGCGAAAGGCGGCCATTGGGGTCAGGGCCAGCACCTCTGCGCCGATGGGCAGGATAGGGCCATGGGCGGAATAGTTATAGGCGGTTGACCCCGCTGGCGTGGCCAGTAGCGCCCCATCGCAGATCAGTTCGGGCAGGCGTTCGCGCCCATCGACCGATATGCGCAGCTTGGCCGCCTGCGGGCCTGCGCGCAAAAGCGATACTTCGTTGATCGCCAGCGCATGATGTTCGCGCCCCGCCCTATCGACCGCGCGCATGGCAAGCGGGTGGATCACCGCTTCTTCCGCTTGTGCAAGGCGCGCGGGCAAATCGCCCTCGTCATATTCGTTCATCAAAAAGCCAACCGTGCCGCAGTTCATGCCGTAAATCGGCAATCCATAAGCCTCGTTCAGGGTTTGCAGCATGAATCCATCGCCGCCCAAGGCCACAATGACATCGGCCGCACTGGGCGCGCATTGGCCGTGCTTGGCGGTTAGCGCGCGCAACTCATCCTGCGCGGCAGGGCTGGCGAAAAAGGCAATGCGCGGCTGTGTCACGGTAAATCCCCCATGCGGGCAGTCTTGCCGCGCTTTGCTGCAAACTCAAGCGCAATCGCGCATAGGTTTCCTATTGGCGGCGGGGGGCGCAAAAAATCTGTCGTTTCCAGCCTTTCCTAGGCCCACGCCTTGCCCTACAACCAGTGAAATCTTTTCACCAAACCCTTTGCTTAGGAGATGCCCGATGAGTGCCAGCCGTGACGTAGGCTTTTTCAGCGAAACTCTGGCCAGCCGCGATGCGGAATTGTTTGGGGCCATCACCAAAGAACTGGGCCGTCAGCGCCACGAGATCGAGCTGATTGCATCGGAAAACATCGTTTCGCGCGCCGTGATGGAAGCGCAGGGTTCGGTGATGACCAACAAATATGCCGAAGGCTATCCAGGCAAGCGGTACTATGGCGGTTGCCAATATGTTGATATTGCCGAGAATTTGGCGATTGAGCGGGCCTGCCAGCTGTTTGGCTGTTCCTTTGCCAATGTGCAGCCCAATTCGGGCAGCCAAGCCAACCAAGGCGTGTTCTTGGCGCTGCTGCAACCGCATGACACGATTTTGGGCATGAGCCTTGATGCAGGCGGCCACCTGACCCATGGGGCCGCGCCCAACCAATCGGGCAAGTGGTTTAACGCCATTCAATACGGCGTGCGCAAACAAGATTTGCAGCTGGATTACGAGCAGGTGCAGGCCTTGGCGAGCGAGCATAAGCCAAAGCTGATTATCGCAGGCGGCAGCGCGATTCCGCGCATTATCGATTTTGCGAGAATGCGCGAAATTGCAGATTCGGTTGGTGCCTATCTGCTTGTAGATATGGCGCATTTCGCGGGGCTTGTGGCGGCGGGCCTGTACCCCAGCCCCTTCCCCTATGCCCATGTTGCCACCACCACCACGCATAAAACCCTGCGCGGCCCGCGCGGCGGCATGATTTTGACCAATGACGAGGCGCTGGCGAAAAAGTTCAACTCGGCCATTTTCCCAGGCATTCAGGGCGGCCCCTTGATGCATGTGATTGCCGCCAAAGCCGTGGCTTTCGGCGAGGCGCTGCGGCCCGAGTTTAAAACCTATCAGGCGCAGGTCATCAAAAACGCGCAGGCCTTGGCCGACCAGTTGATGAAAGGCGGGCTTGGCACCGTGACATCGGGCACCGACACCCACCTGATGCTGGTTGATCTGCGCCCCAAAGGTGTGACGGGCAGCGCCACCGAAAAGGCCCTTGGCCGCGCCCATATCACCTGCAACAAAAATGGCATTCCGTTTGATACCGAAAAGCCAACCATCACCAGCGGCATTCGTTTGGGAACCCCTGCGGGGACGACCCGCGGCTTTGCCGAGGACGAATTCCGCCTGATCGGCGATTGGATTGTTGAAGTGGTGGACGGGCTGGCCAAGAATGGCGAGGCAGATAACGGGGCGGTGGAAGCATCGGTGAAAGCGCGGGTCGAGGCGTTGTGCGAGAAGTTCCCGATTTATCCTGATTTGTAAGTGACGGGGCATAGCACCCAAACCATTGAACGCGCGCTGGGCGACTTTGCCCGCGCGCGTTTGCCATTTTGGGCGGCCGAACTGGCGATGTTTGTGCTGAAACAGGCATGGGCCTGCCTGTTTGGCGGCCTGCTGCTGGCAGCAATCATCATCAGCAAATGGGTGTGGCAGCCAGATTGGCCGATGGCCCGCTATGACGCGCTGTTTATCTTTGCGCTGCTGGTGCAGGCGGCATTCCTGCGATTTGGTCTGGAAACTTGGGCCGAAGCGCGGGTGATTTTGCTGTTTCACCTCACTGGCACGGCGATGGAACTGTTCAAAACCTATGCAGGATCATGGGCTTACCCCGAAGATGCGCTGTTTCGCATCATGGCTGTGCCAATGTTTTCAGGCTTTATGTATGCCGCCGTCGGCAGCTATATCGCGCGCGTGATCCGCATTTTTGATATGCGTTTTACCCCATATCCGCCGCTGTGGGCGACTTTCGCCTTGGGCGGCGCGATTTATGTCAACTTCTTTTCCCACCACTTTTTGCCCGATATGCGGGTTGCCCTTTTTGCCTGCACCTTGCTGCTGTATGCGCGCTGCCGCGTGTATTTTCACGTTTTTCAGCGCGAATGGTGGATGCCTTTGCCCCTTGCTGCCTTTCTGGCCAGCCTAGCCCTGTGGATTGCCGAAAACGTCGGCACCCTGACGGGCACTTGGATTTACGCAGGGCAGGCGCGGCTAGAATTGGTGTCGCTGGGCAAAATCGGGTCTTGGTATTTGTTGCTTTACGTCGCCTTTGTGACGGTGACAGTGGTGTTGCGCGCTGCGTTGAACGCGCCCTCTCACACAACCCCGCGAACCCACCACAGCGCATAGACCACAGCGGCGCAGATCACCACTGTCAGCGCCGCCCATGATGCTGCGCGCAGCCAAAACCCATGGCGCACGCGGCGCTGCACCAGCGGGGTAAGATGCGCGATGCACAGCTTGGCATCCCGGCCCAGCGCGGCGGCATCCAACTGCCGCGCCAGTTTCGGCGCGCCCAGCATGGCTTCGGCATCAGCCAATCGCTGTACCGCCGCCCGCACGCGCCGTGGCAGCAGCCGCCCGCCGTACCGAAGTTGCGCGGCCAAACCCTCTCCGCGCAGGCCCAGCCCCGCTTTCAGCAGCCGCCCCACATGGGCAATATCACGTGCCAAATCGTCCATAACGGCAGGCTACCCCCGCCTTGAAGGTCGCGCAAGCCTGCGCTACCAATGCCCATGCTTGCCCAAATCCACCACCCCGCCAGCGGCCCTGTTACCGCGCAGCCGCTTCTGATCGCGCATGGCCTGTTCGGTTCGGCCCGCAATTGGGGCGTGATTGCCCGCCGCTTGGCGGACACCCGCGATGTGATCGCGGTGGATATGCGCAACCACGGAAACAGCCCGCATAGCCCCGCCCACAGCTACCCCGATTTGGCCGCCGACTTGGCCGAAGTCATCACCCATATCGGCGCGCCTGTTGACCTGCTGGGCCATTCCATGGGCGGCAAGGCTGCGATGCAATTGGCACTGACAAATGGCGCGCTGCTGCGCCGCCTGATCGTGGCCGATATCGCGCCCGTCGCCTATAGCCACGACCAATCGCGCCATATCGACGCGATGCAAGCGATTGATCTGGCGAGTATATCCACGCGCGCGCAGGCCGACGCCCTTCTTGCGCCCTTGGTCACCGACCCCGCCCTTCGCGCGTTTTTCATGCAATCTCTGGATTTGCGTTCCAGCCCCGCCACATGGAAGCTGAACCTTTCGGCGCTGCGCGATCAGATGGATCTTATCATCGGCTGGCCCGAAACCGCTGGCCGCTTTGATGGCCCAACCCTGTTTCTGACGGGGGCGAATTCGCATTATGTCCAGCCAGAGGCGCGCCCCAAAATCCAAACCCTGTTTCCCAAGGCGCGCTTTGCCAAACTGGCAGACGCGGGGCATTGGCTGCACGCCGAAAAGCCCCGCGAATTTGAACAGACGGTGCGCGCATTTCTGAACGCAGATTTATAATCAGTCCTGCGCGCGCGTCATCCGCAGCAGCAGCCCATCTTTCTTGATGAATTGATGGTACAGCGCGGCGGCAATATGCAGCCCCACCAGCACAATGATCACGGGTTTTACCGTGCCGTGCAGCTCGCCCGCCTGCAAAACACCGCCATACCATGCGGCCAATCCCGTGATCGGCGCGATAATCATAATGGCATACAGCACCCAATGCACAGCCTCGCCCGCGATCACTTGCACGCGGGGTTGCCCTGCCAGCGGCGCAGGCACGCCGCGCGTGGCCCGCAAAAACAGGCGCCACGCGGCAAACAGCAAAATCGCAACGCCCGCAATGATATGCCCCCAAACCAGCAGGGTCACCTCTGCCGCGCCAGTTTCGGTAAAGGCGTCCCACGCCTCGGCCATCGATTCCCCAAAGACAACTTGAAACAAAATCAAAACGGCAATGCCCCAGTGCAGCCAGATTTGCGTGCGCGAATATCCCAGCGGTTTGGCCATAAAACCCTCCTCTTGGTTAAGCATAACTCACCTTCTGCCTGCCGCGCGCGGGATTCAAGCCAGAAATGCAAAACCCGCGCCATAGGCCGCCGCCCCCGCCAGCGTGGCCAAAACCACCGAACGGCTGGGCAAATACACCGCCAGCACCGCTGCACTGCCAATCAGCGCAGGCAAGCTGCGCCCGCCCGCAAATTCTGGCAGCATTGATGCCGCAAACAGCGTGGCAATCGCCGCCACCCCCGTGGCCGCGAAAAACCGTGCCAGCGCGCCCTTTTCTGGCATCCTCGCCAAGTCCAGCCGCATCGGCAGCGCCCGAAACGCCCAAACAAACGCGCCCACCACGGCGATCAGGGAAAAAATCTCAAACCGCATCGCGCCGCCCCAAAACCGTGCCCACAAGCGCGCCCAAAATCATCCCCCCCATGATCCCCGCCGTGGGGGACATGGCGAAACTTAATCCCACCGTCCCCACAAGCGCCGCCGCAATCACAGGCAATTCTGCCCGCTGCATAATCGACAGCAGCAGGGCCAAAAACAGCGCCGTCAGCATAAAGCTAAGCCCCGCATCCACGGCAGGCCATGCGGCCAGCGCGCTTGCCCCCGCCAGCGCGCCCACCGCCGTGCCGCCCACCCATGCCGCATAAGACACCAGCGTCAGCCCCCAAATAAACCCGCCCGTAAAGGCTTGGCCGCGCGCAAAGGCCCCCAGCCCCGCGCCAAACACCTCGTCCGTCAGGCCAAATCCCCATGCCAGCGCGCCCTTGGGCGGCGCGCTTTGCCCGCCCGCGCGCAGCATACTTGGCCCATACAGCACGTGGCGCAGGCTCATCCCCACCAAGGTTGCCACGCTGATCCAAAACCCCGCCCCTGCCGCAATCAGCGCAATGGCCATAAACTGCGCCGCGCCCGAATACATCAGCAGCGACATCACCACCGCCTCTATCGGCGACAGCCCCGCCTTGGTGGCCGCAACCCCAAAGGAAAAGGCAATGGGGAAATACCCCAGCACAATCGGCGCGCCTATCAGCGCACCGCGCCTGAAATCTTGCGCCATCCTGCGCCCTTTCACGTTGGCTCAAATTCCTTGGGGGTATAGTTGCTGAAGCACGCTTCAGCAACAGGCCCAAAGGGCCAGAGGGGGCAAGCCCCCTTTGCGCCCTAACCGCTACTGCGCCGCTGGTAAATATTCCTCCAGCGGCGGGCAAATGCAGATCAAATTGCGGTCGCCAAAGACATTGTCCACACGGCCCACGGGTGGCCAGTATTTGTCAATCCGAAAGGCCCCGGGCGGGAAGCACCCCTGCGCGCGTGGATATTTCCGCGTCCATTCCGCCACCAAATCCTCGACAGTATGGGGGGCGTGGCGCAGGGGGCTGTCTTGGGCAGAAATCTCGCCCGCCTCAACCGCTGCAATTTCGGCACGAATGGCCAAAAGGGCGGTGATAAAGCGGTCAATCTCGGCCTTGGTTTCGCTTTCGGTAGGTTCCACCATCAGCGTGCCCGCCACGGGCCAGCTCATCGTCGGGGCGTGAAAGCCGTTATCAATCAACCGCTTGGCAATATCATCCACGGTCACACCGCATTCCGCAAAGGGTCGCGTGTCCAAAATGCATTCATGCGCGACCCGCCCCTTGTTGCCCATAAACAATATCGGATAGGCCCCTTTCAGGCGCACGGCGATATAGTTTGCGTTCAAAATCGCCACCTTGGTCGCTTGGCATAAACCCGCCCATCATCAGGCAATAGGCCCAAGAGATCAGCAAAATCGACGCCGACCCGTATGGCGCAGCCGAAACAGCGCCGCCTTTGACATTATTGGCGTAATCCTCGCGCGGATCGCGCGGCAGATAGGGCGCCAAATGCGCCTTCACCCCAATCGGCCCCATGCCCGGGCCGCCCCCACCATGCGGAATGGCAAAGGTTTTGTGCAGGTTCAAATGGCTGACATCGCTGCCAATTTCGCCGGGTTTCACCAGCCCCACCAGCGCGTTCATATTGGCCCCGTCCAGATAAACTTGGCCGCCAAAGTCATGCGTGATGCGGCAAATTTCGCGCACGGTTTCTTCAAACACCCCATGCGTGCTGGGATAGGTGATCATGCAGGCCGCCAGCTTATCGCCCGCTTGGCGCGCCTTGCCTTCAAAATCCACCATATCCACATCACCATTGGGCGCAGATTGCACCACCACCACCTCCATCCCCGCCATTTGCGCGGATGCGGGGTTGGTGCCATGCGCCGACATGGGGATCAGGCAGATGTTGCGCTGGTTATCGCCGCGCGCGCGGTGAAAGGCCGCAATGGTCAGCAGCCCCGCATATTCGCCCTGCGCGCCCGAATTAGGCTGCATCGAAAACGCCTCATAGCCCGTAATCTCGCACAGCTTTTCCGTTAAATCACTGATTGCCTCGCCGTAGCCTTGGGTCTGATCTGCGGGGGCAAAGGGGTGGATGGATGAAAATTCAGGCCACGTGATTGGCATCATTTCGGCGGCTGCATTCAGCTTCATAGTGCAAGACCCAAGCGGAATCATCGCGCGGTCAAGCGCCAAATCACGGTCAGACAGCCGCCGCATATAGCGCATCATTTCCGATTCTGCGCGGTTCATGTGAAATACGGGGTGGGTCAGATAGGGCGTATTTCTTAGCATCTGTTCAGGAAAGGCCAGTTCCCCCCGATGCGGCGGCACGCCTTCTATGCCAAAGGCGCGCAGAACACGGGTAAGGATTTCCTCCGTGGTGGTTTCATCCACCGAAATCCCCACGCGGTCCCCGCCCACTTTGCGAAAGTTTAACCCTTCCGTGCGGGCGGCGGCCAAAATACCCGCTTGGCCCACGCCCACCTCGACGGTGATCGTATCAAAAAACGCATCGGGGGATACTTTGGCCCCCGCCGCGCGCAGTGCGCGGGCAAGGCGGCTGGCTGCAAAATGCACCCGCTCGGCAATGGCGCGCAGACCCTTAGGCCCATGAAATACTGCATAAAATCCCGCCATCACCGCCAGCAGCGCCTGCGCGGTGCACACATTAGACGTGGCCTTTTCGCGGCGGATATGCTGCTCGCGCGTTTGCAGGGCAAGGCGCAGCGCGCGGTGGCCCCGCGCATCTACGGAAACACCCACAATCCGCCCAGGCATGGCGCGTTTGTATGCATCGCGGCAGGCGAAAAATGCCGCGTGCGGCCCGCCAAAGCCCAAGGGCACGCCAAACCGCTGGCTTGACCCCACGGCAATATCCGCGCCCATGGATCCTGCATCTTTCAGCAGCACCAACGCCAAAAGGTCAGTCGCCACAACCGCAAGCGCGCCCGCGCCATGCAAAGCGCTGATTTCACGTGTGAAATCGCGCACATGGCCATAGCTTCCCGGATATTGAAAGATCGCGCCGAACACCTGTTCAGGTACCAGCGCCTCTGGCGCGCCGACAGTCACAGGAATGCCCAGCGCCTGCGCGCGGGTTTTGATAACCGCAATGGTCTGCGGATGACAGCCATGATCCACAAAAAACCCCGCCGCTTTGGACTTTGCCACGCGCTGCGCCATGGTCATCGCCTCGGCCGCCGCCGTCGCCTCGTCCAGCAGGCTGGCATTGGCCACGGGCAGGCCCGTTAGGTCTGCAACCATGGTTTGATAGTTCAGCAGCGCCTCAAGACGCCCTTGGGCAATTTCGGGCTGATAGGGGGTATAGGCCGTATACCACGCGGGATTTTCCAATATATTCCGCTGGATAGCGGGCGGGGTAAAGGTGCCGTAGTATCCCTGCCCAATCAGGCTGGTCATCACTTTATTCTTGGCCGCAACGCCGCGCATTTTGGCCAAAAGATCGCTTTCAGACAGCGCATGCCATGCCAGCGCCGCGCCTTGGCGAATGCTGGCAGGCACGGTTTCCTCCATCAGCGCGTCCAAACTGGCCGCGCCCACCACGCGCAGCATCTCGTCCATTTCCTCTGGCGAAGGGCCGATATGGCGGCGGTTGGCAAAATCGTCGGGGTTATAGGCAATGGGCGTAAAGGCCATAGCGGCACCTTTTATGAATATACGTTCAGATTTAGCGATCAGCCGATCAAATCGGCATATTCGTCTTCGTCCATCAGATCATCCAGCACGGATAAATCATCGATCCGCATCTTGAAAAACCACGCAATGCCAGTGGGGTCTTCGTTTACAAGTGCTGGATTATCCACGATTTTTTGGTTCACATCGACAATTTCACCGTCCAATGGGGCCAGAATGTCCGATGCCGCCTTCACGCTTTCAATCACAACCACCTCATCGCCTGTGGTCACCATGGTTTCCACCTCGGGCAGTTCAACAAACACCACATCGCCCAGCTGTGTGGCCGCATGTTCGGTGATGCCAACCACCACCAAATCGCCCTCAACGCGCAGCCATTCGTGGTCTTTCGTATATTTCATGATCGCTCCTATCTTTTGTAGTGTGTGGGGTGAAAGGGCAGCGCGCAAACGCGCAGGGGGTTGGGTTTTCCGCGCAAATCTCCAATGATTTGCGTGCCGATTTCGGCAAGTTTTGGCGGCACATAACCCATGGCAATAGGGGCATTCAGACTGGGGCTAAACCCGCCAGACGTGATGCGCCCCATCGGCGTATCGCCATCCAGCAGCACCACCCCTTCGCGCATGGGGGCGCGCCCATCGGGGCGCAGGCCCACACGCAAGCGGCTGGTTCCATTGGATAATTCATCTATTATCCGCGCGGCCCCTGCAAACCCGCCCGCCCGCGCCCCGCCCGCACGGCGGGCTTTGGAAATGGCCCAAGACAGGCCCGCTTCGATGGGTGAGGTCGTTGCATCAATGTCATGCCCATACAGCGGCATCCCCGCCTCTAGGCGCAAACTGTCGCGCGCGCCAAGGCCAATGGGGGCAACATTTGGCAGCGACAGCAGGCGGCGGGCAAAGGCCGAGGCCTGATCGTTGGGGATTGAAATTTCAAACCCATCCTCGCCCGTATAGCCCGACCGCGACACCCAAATATCGCCAAAGATCGCCACATCCATAAACCGCATGGCCACCACATCGGGGATAATCTGCGCCAGCGCCGCCTCGGCCCGCGGCCCTTGCAGCGCAAGCAGTTCCCTATCTGAACACATGGTCAGCTTGGCGCGGGTGAGTTGCCCTTGCAGATGCGCAAAATCCGCCGCCTTGCAGGCCGCATTCACCACAATCAGGTAATGATCGCCGCGATGGGCAATCATCAGATCGTCCAATATCCCGCCTGCGTCATTGGTCAACACCCCATAACGCTGCCGCATCGGGGCCAGCCCCAGCACATCAATCGGCATCAGCCGTTCCAAATCCAGCGCCAATTCTTCCATATCGCCCGTGGGATAGGCCAGTATCTGCCCCATGTGCGACACATCGAACAGCCCCGCCTTGGCGCGCGTGTGCAGATGCTCGCCCATCACGCCCATGGGGTACTGAACGGGCATGTTATAGCCCGCAAACGGCACCATCTTGCCGCCCAGTTCCACGTGCAAATCATGGCTAGGCAGCCGCAAAAGCGCGTTATTTTCCTGCTTACTCATATCGGTCACACCGCCCCCAGTTCTGCGCGGCCACAGGCCAGCACCGTTGCGGGCTATTCGCCCAAAATGGTGCCCCCTCTGTCCTTGCCGCCCAAAATTCGGGGCAGCGCCTGAGATCGTTATCCCTTCGGCGGGCCTTAGCCACTCTCCAGAGTTTCGCAGCCAGAACGGTTCTTGTGCCTGAGAGTTTACCGGGGCGGTTGCTCCTTCGGCATTCGATTTAACGAATTCTCCCGAACTGACACCCTATTGGTAGCCAGCCCTGCGCCCAAGGGCAAGGGCGAAAATCGACCCAATGGCGATTTTTTGCGACAAAGGCACTGGCCTGCCCCTTAACGCAAAAGGCCTGCCCAAACTATGGGCAGGCCTTTGATAACACTTGTTCAGAAATGGCTAAAGCTGCGGGCGTTTTTGCAGCAGCGGCAGCACATCGGCCATTTCGGGGCCAGCGTCCAGCCCTGTAATCGCGCGGCGCAGCGGGCGAAACAACGCGCCGCCCTTGCGGCCAGTGGCTTCCTTGACCGCCGTTGTCCATTCGCCCCATGTGGCGTGGCTCCAGGGCTGGGGTGGCAGCATGTCAAAGGCGGTTTTCACAAAGTCGCGGTCTTCGTCGGCAACCAAGGGCGTGGCCCCATCGCGCAGCAATTCCCACCATTTGGCCAGATCATCCATCACGGTGATATTGGCCTTGGCCACGGTCCAAAACCCTTCGGCCAGCGCGTCAGGCACGCCCAGCGCTTTGATTTTATCCGCCACGGCGGGCAGCGGGAGTGATTGCACATGCGCGCGGGTCAGCGGGAACAAATCCTCGGCATCAAATTTGGTTGGGGCCGCGCCAAAGCTGCCAACATCGAACCCATCGATCAAATCTTGCATCGATGCCGCCAGTTCCACGGGTTTGGACGAGCCCAGCCGCGCCATCAGCGATAGCAGCGCCATCGGTTCTACCCCGCGCGCGCGGAGGTCACGCAAGGACAGCGTGCCAAGGCGTTTGGACAATTCCTCGCCCCCCGCGCCTGTCAGCAGCGAATGGTGGGCAAAGCTGGGCGGGGTGCCGCCCATCGCCTGCATGATCTGAATTTGCGTGGCGGTGTTGGTCACGTGATCGGCACCACGCACGATAAACGTCACCCCCATATCAATATCATCAACCGAGGAGGCAAAGGTATACAGCACCTGCCCATCGGCGCGGATCAGCACGGGGTCAGAGACGGACGCCGCATCAATCGAAATATCGCCCAAAATACCATCGGCCCATTCAATGCGCTGCTGATCCAGCAAAAACCGCCAATAGCCCATTCGCCCTTCGGCGCGCATCGCGGCCTTTGCGGCATCATCCAGCCGATAGCTGGCGCGGTCATACACGGGGGGCTTGCCCATGTTCAGCTGTTTCTTGCGCTTTAAATCCAGCTCGGTGGGCGTCTCGAAACACTCATAAAACCGCGCCGCCGCGCGCAGGCCATCGGCCGCCTCGCGGTAGCGATCCATGCGCAGGGATTGCTTTTCAACCCTGTCCCAATGCAGGCCCAGCCAATCCAGATCGGTCATGATCCCATCGGCATATTCTTGTTTGCTGCGTTCCTGATCCGTATCATCCAGCCGCAAAATAAACGTGCCGCCCGTTTTGCGGGCGATCATATAATTCATCAAAGCGGTGCGCAGATTACCCACATGGATATAACCAGTGGGCGATGGAGCAAAGCGGGTGACAGTGGGGCGCTGGGTCATGTAAGGCATCCTTCAGTTGCGCCTTCCTTGTCATAAGGGCGCAGAATTGTCCAATGGCTTTGGCGCACTTGCTTTCCAAAGCGGGCTGTGCATCTTGGCCTGACGTGCCCGCAGTGGGGCGAAAGAGCGAAATAAGACAAATAAAGAAGACGGGGCTTTGGTGTTCAATCCGCTGAAAATTGACCAACCCGCAGCCCTGCGCGCGCGGGGGAAAATTGGGGCCGCGCTGGCACGCTGGGCCGCGCCCAAACATCGCGGGGCGGCCCCTGTTTTGGGCAACATCGCCATCGCCTGCGTTAAAAATGAACAAGATATCATCGAGCCGTTTTTGCGCCATCATGCCCCGCTGATGGATTTGATTTTTGTGATGGATAATAATTCCAGCGACGACACCCACCGCATCATTGCCCAATTGGTGCGCGAGCTGGGCAATATCGTGCTGGTCGATAAGCCGCCCGCCTTTCACGGGCAGGCGATTTTTGTCAGCCAAGCGCTGCGTTATGTGCAAAGCGTCTGTTTTGCGGACAAGGTGTTCTTTCTGGACGCAGACGAGTTTTTGGCCGCCCGGACACGCGCCGAACTGGATGCCAAAACCACCCCCCCGCCACGCCGCGCCCTGTGGCCAAAGCGCGGGGTCACCTTGGGCCGCATCGCATGGCGCACCTTTTTGGTTGATCCTTCCAGCGATGAAACCCTTCAGCCAGACCCGATTTTGCGGATGAATTGGCGGCGCAAGACCGAAGTTTTGCGCCCCTCTACTTCCAAGATTTTCGCCCGTTTCGGCGGCGGGTTTGATGCCAGTTTGATTTGCGAGCATGGCAATCATAAATTGCGCAGCGGGCTAGATGGGCGGCTACCCGAACGCCTGATCCCTGATCTGCACCTCCTCCACCTGCCCGTGCGCAGCTTTCAGCAGCTGCGATCCAAGGCCATTGCCGCGTGGATTTCAAACCTTGCACGCGGTGTCGCCATTGCCGCTAAACAAGGCGTGCATCGCAAGGCCATTGCCGAGATGCTGGCCCAGCGCAACCTGCCCATGACCGCGCGCGACTTGGCCCAGTTGGGCATGACCTACGCCACGCGCTATCCCGTGGGCGATTTAGGCAGCAACGCCATCCCCGATGCGCATGGCATATCCCCCCTGCGCCGCTATTCCGACGGGCGCTTTGGCGATGCGGAAAATTTGATACAGGCGGCGCAGAACCCGCAGGTCATGGCCTCGCAGCGGCTTAAACTGCCAAACCTGCCCCAAGGGGCAAGTGTAGACGCGCCGCCCGTGCAATATCTGATGCAGCTTTGCGCCCCCAAAACGGTGGGGGTCTATACCGCGCAGGGCACTGCGGGGTACGGCGACATTGCGGCCTTTCACGGGGCGGACAGCGCCTTTGAATGGGCCGCAGCATCCCCCGCGCCCGCCGATATGACCTTGGCGCTGGATTTGCCCGCACCGCAGGGCATTGGCCCCGAAACATGGGCCGCCCTTGCCTCATCCACCACCCAAACGCTGGTCTGCGCCTTTCCTTGCGCAGATGCGGGCGATTTTGCAGCGATGGATATGGCGCTGGCCACTTGGGCAAATTTGGGTTGGCAGCCAAACCTTGTGCAAAGCCTTGCCCTGCGCGCCGTGGCCAGCCTGCCCCACCTGCGCCGCACCGCCATGGTGCTGAATCAGGGGGCAGACCCAGCCGCTGCCCAAAATGCCGCCGCACAACTGCGCAGAATTGCATCCTATCCGCACAAGGCCCCGCCTGCGCCGCAGGGCCTAATCACCGCCGCCTTCGATCTGCCCTACCCCGATTTGGATATGGGCTATGGCATTCGTCTGCCATAGCCCCCAAAACGCTTAGGCATCCTTGTAATTCACGCCCTTCACATCGGCATCGGGCGCGGTTTTTTGGCGGCGCACGATCAGGCGGTTCAGCGCGTTCACATAGGCCTTAACGCTCGCCACAATCGTGTCGGTATCGGCAGACTGCCCCGTGGCAATGCGCCCGTCTTCCTCTAGGCGAATAGACACAGTCGCCTGCGCATCCGTGCCTTCGGTGACGGCATGTACCTGATACAATTGCAACCGCGCCTCATGCGGGAAAATAGCCTTTACGGCGTTAAAGGCCGCATCCACTGGCCCGTCGCCCGTAGCATCGGTGGCATGTTCCACACCGTCCACCGACAGGGTCAATTCCGCCTCTTGCGGGCCATCCGTGCCGCAAATCACCCGCAGCCGTTTGACTTGCAAATAATCATGCGCGTCTTGCGTCGCCTCGTCTGCCACCAGCGCGATCAGATCGTCGTCGTAAACTTCCTTTTTGCGATCCGCCAGCGCCTTGAAGCGCACAAACAAATCGTTCAGCTGATTATCGGCCAAATCAAAACCCAACTCGCCCATTTTGCTGCGCAGCGCCGCGCGGCCCGAATGTTTGCCCATGGTTAGGTTTTTCTGATGAAGTCCAATATCTTCGGGGCGCATAATTTCAAAGGTTTCGACGTTTTTCAAAACCCCGTCTTGGTGAATGCCGCTTTCGTGCAAAAAGGCGTTCTTGCCGACAATCGCCTTATTAAACTGCACGGCAAAGCCTGAAACCGCCGACACCCGCCGCGACAGGTTCATGATTTTGGTCGTATCAATGCCCGT
>JAIXVS010000274.1 GCA_027482795.1 Rhodobacter sp. | reverse complement strand
TCGCGCTGGTTGGTGATGCCAATGGCGGCGATTTGGCGGGGGTCTATTCCCGCAATGGCCCGATTGGCGCAGGCCAAAACGCTGTCCCAAATCGCCTGCGGGTCATGTTCCACCCAGCCCGATTGCGGGAAAATCTGCGCAAATTCTGCCTGCGCCGAGGTGATGGGTTTCAGCGCGGCGGAATACAGGATCGCCCGCGAAGATGTCGTGCCTTGGTCGATCGCCAAAAGATATGACATGCCCGCTACCCCCCTGATTTAGCGCCGAAAACCGCGTATGTTTTGCGTCTGTTTTGCGTATTTTATGCGTATTGCATCCGTCCCTACACGCGCCCTACGCGTGTCCCTGCCCCCAGCTTAATGCGCGGGGGGCAGGGCGGCAAAGCCAAATTCGGCAATGGCGGCATCCAGCGTCATGGTGACGCTGCCTTGCTCGCCCAAACGGCGCACAGAGACAGTGCGATCTGCGACCTCTTGCATCCCCACGGCAAAGATCACGGGCACGCGGCCCACGGAATGTTCGCGCACCTTATAATTGATCTTTTCATTGCGAATGTCCGCCTCGGCGCGCACGCCAGCCTTTTGCAAGGCGGCGACGACCTCGTGCACAAACGGGTCGGCATCAGACACGATGGAGGCCACAACCACCTGACGCGGGGCCAGCCAGAAGGGGAATTTCCCTGCATAGTTTTCGATAAGGATACCGATAAAGCGTTCAAAGCTGCCCAGCACCGCGCGGTGCAGCATGACGGGGCGATGCTTGGCCCCATCAACGCCAACATATTCCGCGTCCAGCCGCACGGGCAGGTTAAAATCGGCTTGGAACGTGCCACATTGCCACTGGCGGCCAATCGCATCGGTTAGTTTGAAATCCAGCTTTGGCCCGTAAAACGCGCCGTCACCTTCCGCAATGGCATAGGGCAGCCCCAACCCTTCGATGGCCTTTTGCAGCGCGCCTTCGGCCTTGTCCCAGACCTCGTCTGACCCCACGCGCACATCGGGGCGGGTGGAAAGTTTAATCTCGAAAGTCTCGAACCCTAGGTCTTTGTAGACCGACGACAGCAGCGCGATAAATGCCGCGCATTCCGCCTCGATCTGATCTTCGGTGCAGAAGATATGCGCGTCATCTTGGGTAAAGCCGCGCACGCGCATCAGCCCGTGCATGGAACCGCTGGATTCGTAACGGTGGCACGACCCGAATTCGGCCAAACGCAAGGGCAAGTCGCGGTAGGATTTCAGACCCTGATTGAACACCTGCACATGGCAGGGGCAGTTCATGGGTTTCAGCGCGTTGATACGCTTTTCCTTTGCGCCTTCCTCGTCGACCTCGACGATGAACATATTCTCGCGGTAGGCCTCCCCATGGCCCGATTTTTCCCACAAAACGCGGTCAACCACTTGGGGGGTTTTGATTTCCTTATAGCCCGCCACGCGCAGGCGGCCGCGCATGTAATCTTCCAATTGGCGGTAAACCGTCCAGCCGTTCGGGTGCCAAAACACCATGCCTGGGGCTTCGTCCTGAATGTGGAACAAATCCATTTCGCGGCCAATTTTGCGGTGGTCGCGCTTGGCGGCCTCTTCCAGCATCAAAAGATGCGCCTTTAGATCGTCGCGGTTTTTGAACGCAAGGCCGTAGATGCGTTGCAACATCGGGCGCGTGGCATCGCCCAGCCAATAGGCCCCCGCGATATGGGTTAGCTTAAAGGCGTCCGATGGCACTTGGCCCGTGTGCTGCAAATGGGGCCCACGGCACAGGTCTTGCCAATCGCCGTGCCAATACATGCGCAAATCTTCGCCTTCGGGGATGCGGTCGATCAGTTCCAGTTTGAACGGCTCGCCCCGCTGTTCATAGTAAGCAATGGCGCGGGCGCGGTCCCAAACTTCGGTGCGCACAGGCTCGCGTGCATTGATGATCTGGCGCATTTTCGCCTCGATCAACGCCAGATCATCGGGGGTGAAGGGATCGGCGCGGTCGAAATCATAAAACCAGCCCTCATCGCGGACGGGGCCAATGGTGACCTTCACATCAGGCCAAATTTCTTGCACGGCGCGGGCCATGATATGGGCGCAGTCGTGACGGATCAGTTCCAGCGCCTTTTCATCATCGGCCATGGCATGCAGCATGATTTTGGCGTCCGTCATGATCGGCCAAGCCAGATCATAATGCGCGCCGTTTATGGATGCTGAAATGGTTTTCTTGGCAAGGCTGGGGGCGATGGATGCCGCCACTTCGCCCGCGGTAACCCCTGCGGGATAGCTGCGCTGATTGCCATCGGGGAAGGTTAGGGTGATGTCTGGCATCATGTCCTCATCTGTTTTGCGCCTACGAAACGCACGGTTGCGGGTTATGGGCGCATTTGCCGCGCGGGTGCTGGGCTTGTCAAGAAAGCGGGGCTATATTTGCGGCACAGGAGTGCAAAAATGACAGATTTTCATATCACGGCGGCGGGGCGCAGGCTGGCCTTTCAGCAAATCCAAGGGCAAGGGCAGGGGGTTGTCTTTTTGGGCGGCTTTCGCAGTGATATGATGGGCAGCAAGGCCGCGCATTTGGCTGGGTGGGCCGCCGAGCAAAACCGCCCGTTTTTGCGGTTTGATTATTCGGGGCATGGGCAATCGGGCGGCGCTTTTGAAGACGGCTGCATTGGCGATTGGTTTGCCGATGCGCATGATATCATCAGCGCGTGCACCAAGGGGCCGCAGATATTGGTGGGCTCGTCGATGGGCGGGTGGATTTCGCTTCTGATTGCGCGGGAGGCGCCTGAAAAAGTTGCAGGGCTGGTCGGCATTGCCGCCGCCCCAGATTTCACCGAAGATTCAATGTGGGATGGGTTTTCGGATGCCCAAAAGGCAGAACTCGCGGCTAAGGGCGCCGTGCAAATCCCGTCTGACTATGGTGATCCCTACACAATCACGCGCAAGCTTATCGAGGATGGCCGCCAAAACCTTGTCCTGCGCGCGCCCCTTAACCTGCCCTTCCCCGTGCGCCTGCTGCAAGGGACGGCAGATGCCGATGTTCCCATCTCGGTTGCAACGCGTCTTTTGGAACATGCCAGCGGCGCGGATATTCGACTGACTTTGGTCAAAGGCGCGGATCATCGATTTTCAAGCCCCGATTGCCTTGCCCTCATAACTCAGACCATCACGGATCTGCCTGCTTCCTTGCTCTAAAAATATCCCACGGGGGTGTGGGGGTGTGAAACCCCCACCCTTTCAGCTATTGCTATCGATGAAATTCAAAACCAAGGGCCGAATATTCAGCCGCCAGCTTTTGCCTGCGAATATCCCATAATGGCCCGCGCCCGGTTCCAGATGCTGGGCCTTTTTGGCATCGGGCAGGCCCGTCAGCAAATCCAGCGCGGCAAGGCATTGGCCGGGGGCGGAAATATCGTCATTCTCGCCTTCGACGATCATCACCGCCACATTGGTGATCGCGCCGATATCAACCTTAACGCCATTCAGCATAAAGGTGTTGCGGGCGATTTCGCGGTTTTTGAAGATGCGCTCGACGGTGGTCAGATAAAACTCTGCCGTCATGTCCATCACCGCCAGATATTCATCATAGAATCGGTTATGGGCGTCATGATCCGACGCCTCGCCTTGGGCCACGCGCATGATCTGCTGCGAAAACGCTTTGGAATGGCGTTCCGAGTTCATGGAGATAAAGCCCTGCAATTGCAACAGGCCCGGGTACACCATGCGGCCTGCGCCGCGATATTTGAAACCCACGCGCTGAATGGCGGTTTGTTCCAGCTGGCCCATGGTCACACGCGCGCCAAAATCAGTCACTTCGGTAGGGGCCGCATCGGGGTCAACGGGGCCGCCAATCAACGTTAGGCTGCGCGGCTGCGCGGCGGGGTCGGTTTGCGCCAGATAGGCGGCTGCGGCCAGTGTCAGGGGCACGGGCTGGCACACGGCAATCACATGGGTATCTGGGCCAAGGTGGCGCATGAATTCGACCAGATACATCGTGTAATCTTCGATATCGAATTTCCCCGCCGAAACGGGAACCTCGCGCGCATTGCGCCAATCGGTCACGTAAATATCAGCATCGGGCAAAAGGCTGGCGACAGTGCTGCGCAAAAGCGTTGCGTAATGGCCCGACATGGGGGCGATCAGCAGCACTTTGCGGGCCATGGGCGCGCGGCGGCGCACGGAAAAATAGATCAAATCGCCAAAGGGTTTCTCAATTTCGGTGACCACATCGATCAGGTGATCTTGCCCCTCGCTCCCAGGGATCGACCGAATGCCCCAATCAGGCTTGGCCACCATGCGTTCGAACGAACGTTCGGTCACCTCGCCCCATGCGGCGGCCCATTGCAACATAGGGCTCGGCACCAGCGCAAAGGCGGGATACGAGGCCAATGCGCGCGCAGATGCACCCATCCACGCATTCGTGTTGCGCAGGCTTTCCATCAGGTCATAAGTGGCCATATACTTCATAACGACTCCTTGCGGGGTAACGGCCCCTGCTGGGTACCCCCGTGCCGTGGGAGACGGCAATTGGGGGTTAGGATGCAGGCAATGCTGCGCAGCAGCAAGGTTAGGGGAGAAGCTTTGCGATGACAACAGGTAAGCGAAAATCCTCGCAAAAAGATGCGGGCGCAAAGGCACAGGCCCCGCAGCCAAACGATCATAGCCCCGATCAAGGCCCCGATGAAAACGCGGCTAAACTGGGCAGGCTTACCGAAAACCTGAAGAAAATCGAAGCGTTATCCCTGCGCCTGACGGGGGCGCTGTCCGCGCAAAAGGCCCATGACACTGCGCTGGATGGGCCGGGGCAAGAGATGATGATGCAGGCAGCTTCTGCATATCTTTCCACCGTGATGCAAAACCCCAGCAAAATTATTGAACACCAAGTCGCCTATTGGGGCAAAACCCTTGCCCATTATGCCGAGGCGCAAAAGGCCCTTGCCAGCGGCGAGTTTCGCGCGCCAGCGGATGCTACGGCGCAAGATCGCCGCTTTGCCAACCCGCTGTGGACAACGCATCCGTTTTTCAATTTCGTCAAACAGCAATATCTGATTGGGGCCGATGCGGTGCAATCCACCGTGGGCGAGATGGAGGGTTTGGCCGAGCGCGAGCGCTCGCGGCTGGAATATTTCACCAAGCAGATCGTCGATATGATGGCGCCCACAAATTTTCTGGCCACCAACCCCGATGCGCTGGAAAAGGCGATAGCCACTGATGGGCAAAGTCTTGTCGCGGGGTTGGAGAACCTTGTGGCTGATGTCGAGGCGAATGACGGCGCGCTGGCGGTATCGCTGGCAGATCGCAGCGCCTTTCGCGTGGGCGAAAATTTGGCCACCACGGCGGGCGCGGTGGTGTTTCGCAACAAAATGTTCGAGCTTATTCAATATAGCCCCAGCACCGATACGGTGTATGAAACCCCGCTGCTGATTTTTCCGCCTTGGATCAATAAGTTCTATGTGCTGGATTTGGGCGCGCGCAACAGCCTGATAAAATGGATTGTCGATCAAGGCTTTACGCTGTTTATGGTGTCATGGGTCAACCCCGATGGCAGCTATGCCGACACGTCGATGGATGACTATATCAAGGATGGGTATTTGGCCGCCTTTGATGCGGTGCGCGCGATCACGGGGCAGGCGCAGATTAATGT
Source organism: Rhodobacter sp. (assembly GCA_027482795.1). GTDB lineage: Bacteria > Pseudomonadota > Alphaproteobacteria > Rhodobacterales > Rhodobacteraceae > Cypionkella. Next base: position 4,840 of record JAIXVS010000274.1, on the reverse strand, counting down.
GGTGGGGTACTGCATTGCAGGCACAACGCTGGGCCTGACGCTGGCGCATTTGCAAAAACAGGGGCAAAGCCCAGAAAAACCTTTACCTGTAAAATCGGCTACGTTCTTCACAACGCTGACCGATTTTTCCGACCCGGGCGAAGTTGGGGTGTTTCTTGAGAATGATTTTGTCGATGGGATTGAGCGCCAATCTTCTACCGATGGGATTTTGTCGAAAACCTTTATGGCGCGGACGTTTTCGTTTTTGCGATCAAACGAGTTGATTTGGACACCTGCGATTAAGTCCTACATGATGGGCCAAACCCCGCCTGCGTTTGATTTGCTGTATTGGAACGGTGATGGCACGAACCTGCCTGCCAAAATGGCCACGCAATATTTGCGCGATCTGTGCCAAGACAATGGCTTTGTCGAAGGGACGTATCGGGTGATGGGCCAGCCTGTGCGGCTGTCTGACGTGACATTGCCGATCTATGCGATTGCCTGCGAGACAGATCATATTGCCCATTGGCGCGGCAGTTTTAATGGCATTGCGCAAATGGGCGCTGCCGAGAAAACCTTTGTTCTGGCCCAATCGGGCCATATCGCGGGCATTGTGAACCCGCCCAGCAAAGACAAATACGGCCATTACACCAATGTAGCCCCCATTGCGGGCAGGCCCGAAGATTGGAAAGCGGGCGCGACATTTCATGCGGGGTCTTGGTGGCCGCGTTGGGCGGCGTGGCTGGCGGGCCGTTCGGGCGCGCGAATTGCTGCACCTGCATTGGGCGGGCCGAATCACCCCGTGCTGTGCGCAGCCCCTGGCACCTATGTGCTGGCCAGCCCAAAGGCGTGATACCGCTAACAAAATAAGGATATTTTGTATCAGTTTTGTAACCAGAGGTTGCGGGCTGGTTATTTTCCTAATCTGACAATGGGTTAGGGTTAATGATGCCGCAGCGCAGAAAAACCTTGCAATGCTGCGATGCAGCATCTATATTCCTGTCATCGAATACATACCGAACATCAATCACAGGAGCCTGACATGGCAACCACCACCGATTTCACCAAAGTTATGACCGACATGATGGCAAAGTTCCCTATGGACACCACCGCCATGCAGACCGCGTTCAAAACCCAAGCTGCATTTGGCGAGAAAATGGCCAAAGTCGCACTGGAAGCTGCTGAAAAGTCGACCGAGCTGTCGGCAAAATGGACCAAAGAGACCTTGGCCAAAATCTCGACCGCTGCTGTGGCAAAGGCCGACGTGGCTGACTACACCAAAGCTGCAACCGATTTCGCATCGGCTTCGGCTGAAACCGCTGCTGAAAACATGGCTGCTTTCGCTGAAATCGCGAAAAAAGTGCAACTGGACACCGTTGAGCTGCTGATGGCTGCTGGCAAAGACGTGGCTGCTGAAGCAACCGCTGCTGTGCAAAAAGCCACCTCGGAAGCAACTGCGACCGTGAAAAAAGCTGCTGCTGCAAAGTAAGCGCTGCCCTAAGGTAAAGTAAAAGAGCGGGCCTTCGTGCCCGCTCTTGTTTTTTTTCTGCGCTGCCGTAAGCTTGTTTGCAGATGCAATATGCACAATCTTTTGGGGGGCCACATGAGCGAGACGCAAAAGCCGCTGCTGATAAAGCGCTATGCAAGCCGTCGGTTGTATAACACCGAAACGTCGGATTACGTGACGCTAGAGGATATCGCAGGCTTTGTGCGGGCAGGGCGCGAGGTGCAGATTGTTGATCTGAAATCGGGCGATGATCTGACGCGCCAATATCTGCTGCAAATCGTGGCAGAACATGAATCCAAAGGCGATACCGTACTGCCGACCAATGTGCTGACCGATTTGGTGCGCAGCTATACCACCAATATTCAATCGGTTGTGCCGCAGTTTTTGGCCGCAAGTTTCGAGATGCTGCGCGATGGGCAGACCAAGGTCATTGAAAATATGAACGCCATTCCAAACCCGATGGCGGCAATGCCGGGGTTTGATTTGATGCGCAAACAGCAAGAGGCGTTTATGAAAACCATGATGGCGGGTGTGCCAGGTTGGGGCGGCGGCGAGGATAAGCCTGCGGATGCGCCGCGCGGCGATAGCGCGGGGTCAAGCGATGCGGCCGCCGAACTGGCCGAGATCAAAAAGCAATTCGCCGCGCTGCAAGACAAACTGTCCAAGCTGTAGCAATGGCGCAACCTGCGACGGGGCGCGTGACGCTGTGGGGGATAGAGGTGTTCTTGGCCGTGGCGGACGAGGGCACAATTTCGGGTGCGGCAAAACGGCTGGGGGTTAGCCCTTCGGCGATTAGTCAGCAATTGGCGGTGGTCGAGGCGGCGATGGGGGCCATGTTGGTTGACCGCGCCAGCCGCCCGCTGCATTTAACCCCCGCAGGCACGATGTTTCGCCGCCATGCGCAGGTTATTCTAAATGCCGAGGCCGAGGCGCGCGCCGATTTGGCGATGGCCGATTTGTCGGGGCTTACCACGCTGCGGCTGGGTATGATCGAAGATTTCGACGCAGAGGTCACGCCGCAATTGCTGACGCATTTGGCGCAGGATCTAAAGGGCTGTCGGTTTTTGCTGGAAACAGGGGCCAGCCACCGCCTGCTGGATCAATTGGAAACGCGCGCCTTGGATATTGTGGTGGTCACCGATATGGGGCCCGAAGGCACGTTTGAGGCGTGGCGCGAGGTGCATCCGCTGATGAGCGAGCCGTTTATGGCGATTTATCCCAAAGGGCAGGAAGGCGCGGATTTGCCGCTGATCCAATACACCGAACGCCATGTGATGGGCCGCCAAATTGCGGCGCATTTGGCGCGCCAGAATATCCGCCTTGCGCATCGGTTCGAACTGGACAGTTACCGCGCGATATTGGCAATGGTCGCGGGCGGGCAGGGCTGGACGATATTGCCGCCCCTTGCCCTGCATCACGGATCGCGGTTTCACGCAGGGGTAACGGCTGCGCCATTGCCCTTTGCCCCCCTGTCGCGCCGCCTGTCGTTGATTGCCCGCGAAGGGGTGCTGCGCGATATTCCTGCGCAGATATCAACCCAAATGCGCGCACTTATCCAGACGCGGGTGATTGCCCCTGCCTTAGACGAATGGCCTTGGCTGAAGGGCGCATTGGAATTGGCCTAAGGGGCCTGCGCGCCTATTCCAATTCGATCAGCAAATCCTTCGCCTCGATCTGGCTGCCCGCATGAACAAAGACGGCTTTGACCACACCCGCGCGGTCGGCGTGAATGCCTGTTTCCATCTTCATCGCCTCGATCGTCAGCAGCAAATCACCCGGCAGCACCTTTTGCCCTGCCACAGCGGTGACAGATGCAATCGATCCTGGCATGGGCGCGCCGATATGGGCGGGGTTGCCTTCCTGCGCCTTGGGTTTGGCGGCAGTTTTGGCCTTGACCGCGCGGTTGGGCACGCGGATGACGCGGGGCTGGCCGTTCAGTTCAAAGAACACTTTCACATCGCCGTCATCCTGCGTCTCGCCCACGGCTTGTAGGCGCAGTTCCAGCGTTTTGCCGGGGTCAATTTCAATTGAAATCTCCTCGCCCGAGATCATGCCATAGAAAAAGGTGCGCGTGGGCAGGGTGCGCACGGGGCCGTATGCTTCGTGCCGCCCCATGTAATCGAGAAAGACTTTGGGATACATCAGATAGCCGTTCAAATCTTCGTCGTCGATCTTAACGCCGCCCAGTTCTGCCGACACTTTGGCGCGCACCGCTTCAAAATCGACCGCTGGCACGCCTGCGCCAGGGCGGGTGGTAAGCGCCGCCTCGCCCTTAAGCACCTTTTGGGAAATGCCCTGCGGCCAGCCGCCAAAGGGTTGGCCCAGATTACCCTTCAGCATGTCTACCACTGAATCGGGAAAGGCCACGTCAACTTCGGGGTCTTCGACCGGCGCGCGGGTCAGGCCTTGGGCGACCATCATCAGCGCCATATCGCCCACCACTTTGGACGATGGGGTGACTTTGACAATATCGCCAAACATCTGGTTGGCATCGGAATAGGCGCGGGCCACTTCGGGCCAGCGTTCTTCCAGCCCCAAGGACCGCGCCTGCGCCTTTAGGTTGGTAAATTGCCCGCCTGGCATTTCGTGCAAATACACTTCCGATGCTGGCGCAGGCAGCCCAGATTCGAAGGCCGCATACCCGCCACGCACGCCTTCCCAATAATCGGAAATCGCGCGGATGGCGGAAATATCCAGCCCCGTATCGCGCGGGGTATGGCGCAAGGCTTCTACAACCGACCCCATGCAGACTTGGCTGGTGCCGCCCGAAAACGCATCCATGGCCAAATCTACGGCATCTACCCCCGCTTCGGCCGCGGCCAGCACTGTGGCCGATGCTGCGCCCGATGTGTCATGGGTGTGGAAATGCACTGGCAGGCCGATGTCCTCTTTCAGCGCCTTGACCAGAATACGGGCAGCGGCGGGTTTCAGCAGCCCCGCCATATCTTTCAGCCCCAGCACATGCGCGCCAGCCTTTTGCAGCTCTTGCGCGCGGCTGACATAGTATTTCAAATCATATTTGCTGCGGGCAGGGTCCAGCATATCACCCGTATAGCAAATCGTGCCTTCGCAGATTTTGCCCGTCTCCAGCACCGCGTCCATCGACACGCGCATGTTTTCCACCCAATTCAGGCTGTCAAACACGCGGAACACATCCACGCCCGTTGCCGCGGCCTGTTTGACAAACCCCTGCACCACATTGTCGGGATAGGTGGTATAGCCCACCCCATTGGCCCCGCGCAGCAGCATTTGGATCATCAGGTTGGGCATGGCCGCGCGCAAATCGCGCAGGCGCTGCCAAGGGCATTCTTGCAAGAAGCGGTAGGCCACATCGAACGTCGCGCCGCCCCACGC
>JAIXVS010000366.1 GCA_027482795.1 Rhodobacter sp. | reverse complement strand
TCGCCCTTGTCGAGTGCGGTTTTCAGCGCCGAGAAGTTCGGATCAAAACGGCGGTTGAAGCCGATCATCACCGGGCTTTGACCGACCTTCTTCTGGCAGGCCTGCGCGCGGGCAAGGCTGAGATCGACCGGCTTTTCACACAGCACGGCCTTGCCTGCAGCCGTGGCACGCTCGATCAAGTCGGAATGGGTATCGGTCGAGGTGGCGATCAGGATTGCGTTGATCGAAGGGTCGGCAAGGATGGCGTCGGTGGTTCGCGCCTCAGCCCCGTATTGGGCGGCAAGGTTGCCCGCAGCTTCGATATTGATGTCTGAGACGGCGACAAGGCGGCTGCCGGGATTGGTGGAAATGGCAGTTGCATGGACGCCAGCGATACGGCCAGCGCCAAGAAGGGCAGTGTTCAACATGGGATATCCTTGGGGTTACAGGCCGAGACCAGCCTTGAAAGCGTCAAATTCAGCGTCCGGCATCGGGACGTTGTGCTGTGGTTGTGGATAGTCGCCGCTGTTCACATCCGCGATATACTCTCGGAAGGCAGCGATGCGTTCGGACTGCAGGCGGGCATACTCGGCGGCAAAGTTGCGATAGGTTCTTGCGTGCCTCGGTTTGTGGCCATCGGTGCAGCCAAGGACGTCTTCGGCGAACAGGTATTGCGCGTCCGCTCCCGGCCCTGCGCCCATGCCCAGCATGATCATTGGCGTGTTTCGTGTGATCAATTCGCCCAGACGGTCCGGCACGACCTCCAGCTCGGCACCAAAGCAGCCGATGGCTTCCAACTGCTTGACATGGTCCCAGACTGCGCGGGCCTCGGTCGCGGTCTTGCCTACGGCACGCCAGCCTGTCCATGTGATATAGCTGGGGATCAGTCCGACATGGGCAACGATTGGGATGTGATTGTCGCACAGGGTTTTCTGGATATCGAGCGACGCCGCGCAATAGAAACAGTCGCCCCCCATCGCGGTGTATTTGAAGGCTGCACGCAGGTAGTCTTCTGCCGTGGCCAGCCCGCCGTAAGGGCCGAAGGGAAGTCCGACTTGCACAAAGCAGCGACCAGCAGCGGCGCGCATTTCAGGTGTGAAAAAACGTGACTCGATCGACAGCATGTGGATACCCGCTGCATCGGCCGCTGCTGCCTCGTCCAACGTGGTAACGTAAAGCATGGAAATCTTCTCGCCGCGCGCCTTCATGGCGCGGATGTCGGCGACGTTAGGACGTTGATGAAACTTGACCATGGTTACACCGTGAACGCGGTGCGGAAGGCCGTCAGGGCTGCTTCCTCATCGCCTATGGCAAAGCTTTCGAGACCCACCGGGCCGGCATACCCCATATTTTTCAGCACATTGGCAACGCCGTGGTAATTGATCTCGCCCGTCCCGGGCTCACAGCGGCCAGGGTTATCGGCAACCTGCACCTCTCCGATCCATGGCAGGCAGGCCTGGCACCAGCGGATAAGGTCACCTTCGCCGATCTGGGTGTGATACAGATCAAGGTTGATGCGGAGCTGCGGGCGATTGACGGCAGACACCAGCCCCAGCACCGCAGCGGTGGAGCCAAACGGGCAGCCGGGGTGGTCAATGGGGTTCAGGTTTTCAAGGGTGAAGACCTGATCCGACGCCTCGGCAAGATCGCAGATGCGGTGCAGCGTGTCACGGGCGCGCTGTTCCATGCCAGGGGCAAAGGAACCGATATGGGGAATGGGGATGCCCATATCGCCCAGACCGGTGCCGTGCAGGTTCAGGCGGTGCACGCCCAAACGCTTGCCAACCTTTGCCGTCTCTGTGGCGGAGGCCAGCAACATGGCACAGCCGTCGTCATCAGTCAGACGGCCCTGAAGGTAGCCATTCATGATGGTAAAGGTGGCCCCGGTTTTCTCGAGCGCCGTAAGATCCCAAGCGGGCCAGTTCCAAAGGCCGACACCAAACCCCATTTCCTTTAGGCGCGATGCCCGCCAGTCGATGGGCTTGTCACGCCACAGCATTTCCGCGCAGGCGGCAAGTTGAAAGGTCATGTCATATCTCGATATAAACAGCGCCGTCTTCAACTTTGACGGCAAAGGTTTTCAGGTTGATGCAGGCTGGCGCCGATTTGGCTTCGCCGGTGCGATAGTCGAACGTGGCACTGTGCTTGGGGCATTCCACACGACCTTCCATCACAAGGCCATCGCAGAGATGCACCTTTTCATGGCTGCAGATGCCGTCCATGGCGTGAAACGTATCTTCTTCGCTCCGCACGATGACGAAGGTCTGCGCGCCATGGTCAAAACGGATCATTTCATCAAGCTCGATGTCCGTGGTGGCACAGGCTTTAATCCAAGAGGGCATGGGTCTTCTCTCAATGGGTAGGGGGTGGGGGATGGCCATCATGGCTGGCCATGTAGCCTTCGATCTCGGCTTCCAGGCTGGCCATCGACGCGCCACCGGCCATAAGGTCGGTGATTTCCTCGCGCGATTTCTCGCCCTTGTGGAAGTCGGCGGCGACGGCCCCGCGGATCAGGACTGCGAAATGATCGCCTACGGCCATGGCATGCATCACTTGATGGGTGATGAACACGACAGCAAGGCCGCGCTTCTTGGCCTCGTTCACAATGCGCAGAACGTGGGTCGCCTGTTTTACGCCAAGGGCGGCCGTCGGCTCGTCCAGGATCAGCACCCGCGCGCCGAAGTGGACGGCGCGGGCAATGGCCAACGACTGACGCTCGCCCCCTGACAGGCCGCCGACAAGACGGTCGCCGTCATCAATGCGGGTGATGCCGAAATCCCGCACCGCCTTGACCGCAATGTCGTTGGCGCGCTTGCGATCGTAGATCTTGAACGGACCCCAGCCCTTGGTAGGTTCCACCCCAACAAAAAAGCTGCGTCCGATGGACATCAGCGGAAAGGTGCCGCCGAACTGGTGAACCGTGGCGATACCGTTTTCGGCGGCGGCACGCGGTGTGGGCAGGCCTACGGGCACGCCGTCAATCTCGATCACGCCCGAGGTTGGCTGATGCACGCCCGACATGATCTTGATCAGCGTCGATTTGCCAGCACCGTTATCACCCAGCAGGCATAAGACCTGACCGGCCTGCACCTCCAACGTGATGTCGTGTAGCACGTCGATGGGACCGAAGGATTTGTTCACGCCGCGCAGGGCAAGGATGGGGGCGGTCATCATTTACCACCTTTCTTGGGCGCATAGGCCAGCGCCATGTGGCGGAAGGTGTTGTTCATCAAAACCGCGCCGAGCAGCAGCACCCCGATGATCAGCGACGACCAGTTGCGATCAAAATCGGTGTAGTAGATGCCTTGGGTGACGATGGCGAAGGTAATTGTGCCGAAGAAAATCCCGACCACTGAGCCAAACCCCCCGGTCAGCAGCACGCCCCCAACCACCACCGCGATGATGGAATTGAAAATGAACGATTGCCCGCCTGCGACTTGAGCTGAATTGTA
>JAIXVS010000131.1 GCA_027482795.1 Rhodobacter sp. | reverse complement strand
TTATGCAAGGTAAAGCTTTTGCAAAGATTTTCGATTTCTATCATGTCACACCTGCAAGACCGAGCTGACCAAAAGCTGCGTGTATTCGTGCTGCGGATCGTCCAGCACCTGATCTGTTAGGCCCGCCTCAACCACATGGCCGCCCTTCATCACCATCAATCGGTCGGCCAGAAGGCGTACCACGGCCAGATCATGCGTGACAATAATCGCCGAAAGGCCCATCTCGCGCACAAGCCCGCGCAGCAAATCAAGAAGCCGCGCCTGCACCGAAACATCAAGGCCCCCCGTGGGTTCATCCATAAACACAAGGCGCGGCGCTGTCACCAGATTGCGGGCAATTTGCAGGCGCTGCTGCATCCCGCCAGAAAAGGCGCTGGGGCGGTCGTCTACGCGGCCTGCATCAATTTCCACACGGCCCAGCCAATCAATCGCCTTATCGCGGATGCCGCCGTAATGGCGCGCGCCAATGGCCATCAACCGCTCGCCCACATTGCCGCCCGCCGATACGCCCATGCGCAGCCCATCGCGCGGGTTTTGGTGAACATAGGCCCAATCGGTGCGCGCAAGACGGCGGCGCTCCGCCTCGCCCATTTGCACGGTATCACGGGGGCCAGTGGCGGTTTCAAAAATCACCTCGCCCTGATCGGGGCGCATATGGCCTGCAAGGCAGGACAGCAGGGTTGATTTGCCAGACCCGCTTTCGCCCACAATGCCCAGCACTTCACCTGGATAGACATCAAAGGAAATATCCGCGCAGCCAATGCGCGCGCCGTAGCTTTTGGTCAGATTCTTCACTTGCAACAAAGGTTTGTCTGCCGCAACTGCAAATGTATGGGAAAGATCGGTCATTCTGCTGCCTTTCCTGCTGCCTGCGGCGTGCCCAGCGCGCCGACATGGCCCGCGGCGCGGCGGGTTGCGCAATAATCGGTGTCCGAACACACAAACATCCGCCCGCCTTGGTCATCGGTGATCACCTCGTCCAGATAGCTGGTGTGTGATGCACATAAATCGCAAGCATGGTTGGCTTTGCTGGGGCTAAAGGGGTGATCGTCAAAATCTAAGCTGACCACATGGGTAAAGGGCGGCACGGCGTAGATGCGCTGCTCGCGCCCAGCGCCAAACAGTTGCAGCGCGGCATTGCCCGACAGTTTGGGATTATCGAATTTTGGAATTGGCGACGGGTCCATCACATAGCGCCCTTCCACCCGCACGGGGTAGGCGTAGGAGGTGGCAATTTGCCCGTGCTTGGCGATGTCTTCATACAGCTTTACATGCATCAGCCCGTATTCTTCCAATTCGTGCATCTTGCGGGTTTCCGTCTCGCGCGGTTCTAAAAAGCGCAGCGGTTCAGGGATCGGTACTTGATAGACCAATATCTGCCCTGCGGTAAGCGCCGCCTCGGGAATGCGGTGGCGGGTTTGGATGATGGTGGCATCCGCCGTCGCCTCGGTTACCGCAACGCCAGCGGTGGCCACAAAAAACTTGCGGATCGATACGGCGTTGGTCGTATCATCCGCGCCTTGGTCAATGACCTTTAGCACATCGTCAGGGGTGAGGCAGGCGGCAGTTACCTGCACCCCGCCCGTGCCCCAGCCATAGGGCATGGGCATTTCGCGGCTAGCGAAGGGCACTTGATAGCCTGGAACAGCCACGCCTTTAAGAATGGCGCGGCGGATCATGCGTTTGGTATCTTCGTCCAGATAGGCAAAGTTATAGGCTTGGTCAGTCATAGCAGGCCCCGCTGGATAAGGCCCGCGCGCAGGGCGTCTGGGCCTGTAAAATGGATGGTGTCCATGCCAAACGCCGCCGCGCCCGCGATATTGCGCGCCGAATCGTCGATGAACAGGCATTCGCGCGGGGCAAGGCCCGCGCGGTTACACAGCAGATCAAAAATGCGCGCATCGGGTTTGATCACCCCTTCGCGCCCAGACACCACCGTCACGCCAAAGGCGCGGCCAAGGCGGGGGTGCGCGGCCACGCCATGCGGCCACGTTTCGGCAGACCAATTGGTAATGGCATGAATGAACAGCCCGCGTTCACGCAAATCTTCCATCGCTTGCCAGCTGGATTCTATCGCATTGGGCATAGTTGCTGCAAAGCGGGTGGGATAGGCTGCAAACAGGGCGCGGTCGGCGGGATCATCGATTTCCTCCGCCAAATCGGCCCAAGCCTCGCCGCCATCGGCGCGCAGGTTGCGTGCGAAAAAGTCGGTTCGCGCCAGAAACTCATCCACCGCTGCTTGGCTGCCCAAATCGGGCAAAAAGGCTAAGGTTGGCTGCCAATCGACCAGCACATTGCCAATGTCAAACACCACGGCGCGCAGGGTTAGGGGCCCAGTCATTCGGCTGCCTCGCGCGCTGCAAAAGCCTCCGTTCGCAGGCGGCGGATGAGTTCCAGTTCTGATTGAAAATCAACGTAATGCGGCAGTTTGATATGTTCCAAAAACCCCGTTGCCTGCACATTATCGGCATGCATCAACACAAATTCTTCGTCCTGCGCCGGCGCGCCGATGTTATCTTCGCCCAACTCGCGCCAGCGCAACGCGCGGTCGCACAGGCTCATGGAAATGGCTTTGCGTTCAGATTGTCCAAAGATCAGCCCATAGCCGCGCGTGAACTGGGGCGGCACGGTTTTGCTGCCCTTAAACTGATTGACAGTTTCACATTCGGTCACCTCGACCTCGCCAATATCTATGGCAAAGCCAAGCTCGGGGATATTCATTTGCACGGCGACCATGCCAATGCGCAGCTCGCCCACAAAGGCATGGGTGCGCCCATAACCGCGCTGGGTGGAATAGGCCATCGACAGCACAAAGCCTTCGTCCCCGCGCGCCAACGCTTGCAGGCGCAGCGCGCGCGTGGTTGGCAGTTCCATCGGCTCGCGCGTTAGATCGGGGGGCGTTGCATCGCTGGGGATTTCGGTTTCGATCAGATCGTCGCGGTTTAGAAACTCCATCACATGCGGGATATGGGCAGGCGGTGTATCATTCTGCCCTGCCTCATCCTGCGCCAGCGGTGCCTCGCCTTCGGCCATCAGGGCAAAATCCAAAAGGCGGTGGGTATAGTCAAAGGTTGGCCCCAAAATCTGCCCACCAGGCAGGTCTTTGAACGTGGCCGATACGCGGCGGATCACTGCCATGCGGGCAGTGTCCACGGGGATAGACGCGCCAAAACGCGGCAATGTCGTGCGATAGGCGCGGATCAAAAACACCGCTTCAATCAGATCACCGCGCGCCTGTTTAATCGCCAGCGCGGCCAGATCGGGGTCGTAAAGCGATCCTTCGGCCATCACGCGGTTTACGGCCAATGTCAGCTGCGCACGAATTTGCGCCACGGAAAGGGCAGCAATTCCCAAATCGCCGCGCCGTTCTTCGGCCAACCATGCATGGGCGGCATCAATGGCCCGCTCGCCCCCTTTGACGGCAACATACATCAGATATCCTCCACATGCGTGCTGCGGGGCAGGCCAGCAACCTGATCGCCCGCAGTGAAAAAGCAATCAAATCCCAGCGGAAACAGCGCGCGGTTGGCCTGAAACGCCGCTGTTTCGGGCAGGGATAGGAAGGCTTCGGTTTCAATTCCGGGCCCCGTCAGCCGCGCGCCTTTGCCAGCAAGGCTGGGCATTTCCACGATTAGGGTTGCCGCGCGGTCGGGATAGTCAGGCAAGCCGATGGCAAAACGCTGGATCGGGTGCAGCGCGGCCCACGTGCCAATGGCAAAGCTGGCGGCCCCCGCGTCAACCAAGGGCGCGCCTGTGTGAAAGGTGATCCACTCACGCAGCGCTGGGGTATCATGCGCGCCCGCCAGATGGACAGGCGTTGTGACATCAAACAGCGTCATCGCCAGCGTTGCCGCCGCAGATGACAATGGCGCGGGCGCGCTGGCCCCGTGCAAGGTTTCAATTTGGCCTGGCCGCGACAGCGCGTTCAGCGCCGCGCGAAACGCATGAGATGCTTGCACAGGCGCATCGGTAAAGCCGCCGATCAATGCATCGGGGGTCATTTATCTTCTCCTCGGACCAATGTGAAAAACTCGACCTTGGTGGCAGCGGCCTTTGCGGCGCGGGCGGTTCGGTGGGCGGCCTCATCTGCGGCAAGGGGGGCCAGAACTGCGGCGCGCAAGGCGCTGGACTGATTGGTTTGCAGCAGCGCATCTAATACTGCGGCGCGGGTGGCGTGGTCTTTGTCGCGGCCTTGCACATGGCCATGGCCCACTTCGCCCGTGGTCAGGCGCAGCGCGCAGCGCGTTACCGTCACTTCGCCCAAATTAAAGGGCGCGCCTGTGCCGCCTGCCCGCCCCTGCACCATAACTGTGCCAATTTCAGCAGGGCGCAGCACCTCATACGGGGGCAGAACAGGAAACAGCGCGCGCAAGCGTTCGGGCTTGGCGCGGGCCAACTGGCCCATCCATGCGGCGCGGTCGGTGGGTTCGGGCGGGTTCGTCATGGCATCTCCGACATCTTGCGAAGTTGTCTAGAATACTATACAACTAGATAACTGTTACCGCGCCCCGCGCCAAAATGCACGTGAAATATTTATGACAAGCCCGCGAACCCCCATCTGGCAATCTATCGCGCAAACCTTGCAGGGCGAGATTGCGCAAGGCCATTATGCAGCGGGCGATAAACTGCCGACCGAGGCGGAATTGGCCCTGCGCTTTGGTGTGAACCGCCACACGGTGCGCCATGCCTTGGCCGATTTGGCACAGGCGGGGGTGGTCCATGCGCGGCGCGGGGCGGGCGTTTTTGTAACAATTCGCCCAACCGATTACGCGCTGGGCAGCCGTGTGCGGTTTCACCAAAACATCCAAGAGTCTGGGCGCACCCCCTCGCGCCAGATCACACGGCTGGAATGCTTGCCTGCCAGTGCGAAAGAGGCGGCGGCGCTGCGCATGCCAACGGGGAACATGGTGCAGGTCATAGAAGGTATCTCGCTGGCCGATGGGCAGCCCTTGGCCGTGTTTCGATCGTGCTTTCCTGCTGCGCGCTTTCCCGATTTTCTGGCGCATATGCAGGGGCAAAGTTCGGTCAGTGCGGCGCTGGCGGCCTGCGGTGTGCCCGATTACACCCGCGCCCAAACCCGCATCACCGCCAAACTGGCTGATACTTTGCTGGCCCACGCCCTGCGCCTGCGCGAAGGATCGGCGCTGATTCGCACCGAGGCGGTGAATGTTGACCCTGCGGGTATACCTGTTGAGTTTGGCACGACTTGGTTTGCAGGCGAACGCGTGGCGCTGACGGTACAAAACCAAGATATAGGCGGCTAGCGCATCGCCGCAGCCCTGTCACAAATCCGTCACTTGTGGCAGATAGCAGCACATCGAAAAGGAAACATAATGCCGCAAATCCCCCCTTTGCGCCTGACGGGCGCGCAGTGTCTGATAGATGGTCACATGATGGACGAGGCCCTGACGCTGGCAGGTGGCCTAATCGCAGACGGAGCCGCGCGCGAGGTGGATTTGACGGACTATCTGCTGCTGCCCGCGATCATCGATCTGCATGGCGATGGGTTTGAACGCCACCTTTCCCCGCGCCCAACTGCCCCCTTTGATAAGCGCCGCGCGCTGACATCTGTGGCGGCGGAACTGGCCGCGAATGGTGTGGCAACCGCATGGCTTGCCCAAAGTTGGAGCTGGGAAGGCGGGTTTAGGTCTGCCGAGGCTACGTTGGATTTGCTGGCAGCCCTGCGCGATGTGCGCGCCAGCCTGCTGGCCGATTGCCGCGTTCAGATACGGCTGGAAACCCATATTCCCCACGATTTTGATCAAGTGGCAGAGGCAGTTGCCGACTATGGCGTAGATTATGTGGTGTTCAACAACCACCTGCCCGAAGCGTTGGATATGGCGCAAAACCATCCCCACCGCTTTGCCAGTTGGGCTGCGCAAACCAAACGCACGGCGGAAGAGATGTTGCAGATTGTGCAAACGGCAGATGCCGCTGGGGCAGATGTGCCGCGTGCTTTGGCGCAGCTTGCGGGGCGGTTTCAGGCCAGCGGCGTACATATGGGATCGCATGATGATGGCACGGCGGAAACCCGCGCCTTCTACCGCAACCTCGGCGCGCCGAACTGCGAATTTCCAACGACCGTGGCCGCCGCACAGGCTGCACGCGATGCGGGCGAACCTGTGCTGATGGGCGCGCCCAATGTGGTGCGCGGTGGCAGCCAATCGGGCAATATAGCCGCGCAATCGCTGGTCGAGGCGGGGCTTTGTGATGCCTTGGTGTCAGATTACTACTACCCCGCCCTTGCCCAAGCTGCCTTCTATCTGCTGGACGCGGGCGTGGCGGACTTGCCTGCTGCTTGGGCGATGATTTCGACCAATCCCGCCCAAATCGCAGGCCTGCATGACCGCGGCACTTTGACTGCTGGCAAACGCGCCGATCTGGTGGCCGTGAATGCCGAAACCCGCGCTGTCGAGATGACAATCTGCGCAGGCAGAATCGCCCATTTGTCGGGAGAAGCAGCGCGCCGGGTTTGGTCGTCAAGCGCGCTGTCATGATGAAAAAGGCACTCTTGGCCGAAATAACGTCCATCACCCCAATGGACGCTGTTGAACAGCGCGATTTGAATCGCTTTCGGTCTTTGGTCGAACAAGAATGCCCAATTTGGCGCGGCGCAGTTCCTGACAAACCTGATCCGCATCTTGTCAGTTATTTTCCTGTCATTGACCCCGCAGGGCCTTGGTTCTTGCTTGGCGCTCATCGCAAGTCGGGCCTTTGGTTACCGCCCGGGGGCCATGTAGAAGAAGGCGAGCATCCCCGCGAAACTGTTACCCGTGAATGCCAAGAAGAACTGCGCAGTGCGGCAGATTTCTTACTGACATTTCCTCTTTTCTTCACAATCACGCAGACAAAGGGACTGAACCCCCACCACGACATGAGCCTGTGGTATCCTTTGCGAGGGGCATCGGATGCCGTTCCTGATTTCGACCAAGGCGAATATTCTGATATGCGTTGGTTCAACTTGACCGACCTGCCTTTTTCGCAAACAGATCCCAATTTTGGCCGCTTCGTTAAGAAAATCTTGGACTGCCTTGGAAAGGTAACTCCAAATGGCGGTGTTGAATCTGATGCGCGTTGAAGCGGTGATTGACATGGTCCAAAAAACAGAACGGCTTTTTTTGCGTCGCCCTATCTGTGCAGATTTGAATGCCTATACCGCCTATTGCACCAGCGCGCACGCTGCAATGACAGGCGGCCCTTTCACCCGCGCCGCCGCCTTTGATAAGCTGGCCGCAATGATCGGCCATTGGGAATTACGCGGATTCGGTAGGCTGGTGTTTTGCGATAGCGCCACCCTGCGCCCTTTGGGGCATGTGGGTGCGCTGCAACTGGACACGGAACATCCGCCCGAAATGAGTTGGACATTGTGGTCACCAGCCGATCAAGGCCAAGGCTTTGCCTTTGAGGCCGCGCGCGCCTATCTCGATTGTGCCAAGGCCGACCTTGGGCTTGATCACCTTCTTGCCCGCATCAAACCTGACAACATCCGCTCGCTGGCGCTGGCCCAAAGGCTTGGCGGTGTTGTGAACCCGGCCATTCCTGCGCCGCCGTGGTTTACCGATGCGGTCACTTACGAGTTTGTTATGGCCGAAGAGCCAGCAAAAGTGGCCCTTTAGCCCAGTTTATTTTGCCGATTGCCAGCCAATCAATTGGCTTGCGCGCGCCTTTGGAGTGCACTGCGCGAAATACAAAAGCTGCCCTTGATGATACCGCCTATTGCTGGCGGCCAAAGGGTCTGGATCAAACCCATCGCGCAGCGCCATACGGCGAAATGTTTCTGCGAAGGGTATGTCCAAGAAAAGGCTAAAGTCCCAGTTGGTGTGCAGCTCGTCTCGATGCAGGAAAATGCCATCGATCAACAAGACTGCATCGTTTGGCACAAGTGCGACCTTCGGATTGGCGCTATCACTGTGGTGGTCAAACCGCGCCACATGCACGGTTTCGTTCCGCGCGCGAAAAGGGGTGATCAGAAAATCCTGAAATTCAGCGTAGTTATAACTATCTAAGAAATAGCCAAGCGGGTCGTCTTTTCCCCTTTGGTACCGCAGGGCGCGGGTGTTGTGAAAACCGTCAATGCTGGCCCGTAGAACTGGCTTGCCATTGGCTGCAACCAAAGGGGTGAGTTTATCGGCAAATGTCGTTTTGCCTGCGCCATCGACGCCGTCAATGGCGACGATTCTGCGGCCATTCATGCGCGCAATTGCGGCTGCGATAGCGGATAAGCTGGCGTCTTCGACAGGGGGCTTTACGGGTTCAGCCGTCATACTTTTCCAAAAACGCCTCAGCCTTTAGGCTTCGGAAATCTATCAATGCGGCGCGCAGGCTTGCGTGATCCCAGTCCCACCACGCCAGCGCAAGCATCCGTTCAATCACCGTATCGGAAAACCGCGCGCGGATGGGGGTAGCAGGGCAACCTGCAACAATCATGAAAGGGGATACATCCTTTGTCACCACCGCGCCGCTGGCCACAATTGCGCCGATGCCGATGCTGGTTTCAGGCTTGATGATTGCGCCGTGACCAATCCAGCAATCCGCGCCCAGCGTGGTGCGCCGCGCGGCGCGGGCGGCAAAAAATTCGGGGTCGTCTTGCGCATCATCCCAATAGTAGGACGAGCGATACAGGAAGTGATGCTGCGCGGCGTTGGCATAGGGGTGGTCGGTTGGCCCGATCCGCGTCATGGCCGCGATGTTGGAAAATCGGCCTACGGTGGTGTTGGCAATATCAGCCATACGGTCGCAATAGGCGTAATCTTCGAAGGTGGAATTGACCACAATCGAACCCTCGCCCACCTCGCAATAGGCACCGAAAGTAGAGTTCACAATCTTGCAGCCCTCATGCACAAAGGGCGCGTCGGCGGATAATTTCGGCATTATTCGCCTTTAATCAATTTGCGGCGCAGCCAGCCTGAAAGGCTGTCCATCATCATCACCATTAGCACGATGAGGACCATGTAATAAGCGACTTCTTCCCAATCTTTTTGAGTTACAATCGCCTGCGTCAGCAATAGGCCAATCCCGCCGCCCACAATTGCGCCAATCACGGTGGCGCTGCGGGTGTTGGATTCAAGGTAATACAAAACCTGCGCCAGCAGCACGGGCATCACCTGCGGGATCACGCCAAAACGCGCGCGCAGCACGGCATTTGCCCCAGTGGATCGCACACCTTCAACCTGCTTTTCATCAATGTTTTCCAAAGCTTCGGAAAAGGTTTTACCAAAGCTGCCCGTGTCTGTCAGCGCAATGGCAATCGCCCCTGTCATCGGCCCAGGCCCGAAAGCGCGGCTTAGAATAACTGTCCAGATCAGCCCATCTACCCCGCGGATAAAGTCGAGCACGCGCCGCACAAGCCCGCGGGCCGCCCCAAAGGGGTTAAAGTTACTGGCCGCCAAAAACCCAATGGGAAGCGAGACGATCGCCGCGCTCATCGTGCCCAAGAACGCCATCAAGATCGTTTCAAAAATGGCCCAAACCACCACGCCGTGCTGCCACATGCGGTTGTTCCACCATTCCGACAGCATGTAGCCAAAGTTGATGCGATTTTCGTCCACGCGCGGCCCTATGGTGGCCAAATAAGCCATTTCGCCCACGCCTTTGCCATAAAACGGGCTATCAAGCGTGAAAAACCACAGCTCCCATCCTGCCTGATATTTGAAGGTTTCCACCTTTGACCGCGAATAGCTGAAGCGCCCCGCATCGGTGGTGACCGACACTTTGTTCGATGCAACCGAAATCCAATCAGGAATGGGCAAGGGGGCATCTATAACAGGCTTACCATCGACTTCGCGGATGTTGATTGTGCCATAGCTTGGCACAACAAAGCGCGCACCAGCATCGTCATAGGTCACGATATGGCCCGTGCCCAAATCAATCGTGGTCACGCCTGCGTTCATGGTCACCCATTCGGGCAGCATTCCTTCGGGGTAGGTGCCCTTATTCTCGCCCTCAATCGCAACCACAACGTCGCCCGAACGATTGTCGCGCGTGACATGGGTTTTGTGCGACCAGAAATCAGAAAGCAGGATGGCGGCGTTGTCCATTCGCGCGCGGGCCGCCAAACTTGCCAGATCAAAGCTGATCGCGGCATAGGTCAGATAGGCCAAAATTATCAGCGGCACTGCAATGGCAAGGCGGCGTTTGCGGGTAAAGCTGTGCAGAACGGTGTTGTGCAGGGTGGTGTTTTGCTGGGGGGCGTTGGCTGTCATGGTCATATCAGTGGCCCTTTACCAGCTTGTGCCGAAAGTGATCAGAAATTTGGTCGACCACGACAATGGCAATGAACAGCAGCGCGAAAATCGCCACAACGCTATCGTAGCGCCCTTGTCCCCATTGCATTGCCAATTTCAAATCATGGCCAATGCCGCCTTCGCCAACAAAGCCCAAAATGGCACTGGCGCGCACGTTAATTTCAAACCGCAGCAGGGCGTAGGACAACCAGTTCGGCGCAACCTGCGG
>JAIXVS010000266.1 GCA_027482795.1 Rhodobacter sp. | reverse complement strand
CCGCGCCACATTTGCACCTTAGTGTCCACTATCCTTGGTGGACACTAAGGTGCAAAGTCACCAAGCGGCAGAGCAGTCAGACCGGACGGTTACTCTTGACCAAGCCCCTGCTTGGCCTTAGTCACACCCCATAGCCGCTCCCTCGGGGGCCTGTAGCTCAATTGGTTAGAGCAGGGCGCTCATAACGCCTTGGTTGGGGGTTCGAGTCCCTCCGGGCCTACCACAGGATTTGGAAAACTTCTAAAGTCCTGTCAGTGACCCGCCATTTGATTGGCGATCGTGTCTAACAGTGTAAAGGGAGCTCTTTCCGAAACTACAACTCCACCTTCGGCCTTATCTGAAAGATACTGGCTTGCGCCACGGAACTTGCTGTATAAGTCCTGCGCGCGCGGTTCACCAAGCACAAAATGCGTCTTTGTTCCTTCACCATATGCTTGTCTAATCGCCTCAGCGTAAGCGCCCCATCTGGCGGTTTTTTCCGTTATTCCGCTCTCAGTCAAATCGAATGACAACGGTTGGATAACGTTCAAGCTGCCATTTCTATATGACGCTTGGCACTTAATTGTTCCCAGTAATGTCGTGAAAATTGGCTCATGTGAAATGTGTTGAGATAGACCCCTAGTCTCCAACAGCGGACTGAAACTCTGCCAGACTTGGTTATCTGAACGAGCAGCTTCGCTTCTTGCAGGATCATAAACGGTTACAAACCGCTCAAAAAGTTCTTCCAGCTTTTCTTCCAGAGAGTCGCAAAGACCTACACCTCCATCGACCCAGCGGTAGCTTGAGTCAAGGTCTGGCGCGATCAGTTTTGCTGCGCGCGAGGCCAAATTATCCCCAGCAATGGAAATATCTGCCAGCAATGTTTCACTGAACAAATTGCGATGGCTGACTTCTGCTTTCGCAAATCGACTAACGGCAGTTTCAATACGTCTCAGGTCTTCTGTGAAGCTACGCTTATCGACGTTCGAATAAGCAGCGGAAATGCGTCCTTGCCAGCCACGGCTCTTGATGCGCAAGAAGTTTGCCGACGGGCTGAAAAGCAAAACGCCGATATTGAGACGTTCTTTAAGCCAAGGGTTATGCTCATACTGTAAGATGCTGTAACTAAATGGGATTTTTTTCATCTCAACAGCACCTCCTTTGCTCTGTTTGCGAACTCTTCCGCGTTTCGCCGCGCGTCTAACAGGTAGTCAACGATTCTGCACGCAGTATCTTGGCCCCATTCCTTTGGCACGATGCTAACATAGGCTTCGATAACATTGTCTGAAAGAACCTGCACCTTTGCGGCGAACTGGTCAATTTGTTCTTCAGACACACCGCGTAGATGTGAAAAAAGCACATGTTGGTGCTCGCCTTGAAAGTGTGCGAACTTGCTATGGTTTTGCCAAGGCTTACCACCAAATCCTTCACCCGTTGGGTGACCACATCGTTCTAAACAGGCCCCGAAGTCGATAACTTTGAATTCATCCCCTGACACCAGAAGGTTAGGGTTGCCTCTTCCTCTATCGCTGTTTTCCACAATTGTATCAAAAAGATATAGCTCAAGCGCTTGAGTCCGTTGTCCCTTGTGAACGGAATTTGATGCTTCCCAACGTCGAATCTGTTGTGAGAAAGCAACTGACCCGAAGGCTTTATCAGCCGAATTGTGGAAAGCCGTGCGAATTCTGACACCTTCGGCATCTTGGGGAATTTGCGCAAGAAACTCTTGCGAAACTTCAACAACGCAAGGCTTCGCTGCGGGCAATCCCAAATCGCATGCGAATTGGTTTGCAACCAACTCGCAGGTTAAATGGTCATAGTTTAGGCCCGCCCAAAAACCAAACCCCTTCACGAAAACGTCTTGTTTCTGGCCAGCATGATCATCGCAGTAACACCGCATAGGCCTAGACCGGCCTGATTCAGCCGTTCCAAGATATTCGCTCGCAGTAAGCGTTAAGACCGCCAAGATACCTGCTCTGTGTAGAATTCAACTTAGGCGAGACTCTCACATAAGTTGCTTAAGGTAAATCCTGCAATAAAAAAAGCGCGGGGGTTTCCCCCCGCGCTGTGTCACTCGTTAAACCCCGCCCTTACGCCAGATCATACCGATCTGCGTTCATTACCTTGACCCAAGCGGCCACAAAATCGGCCACCAGTTTTTCGCCGGCATCGTTCTGGGCGTAGACCTCGGCAATGGCGCGCAGCATCGAGTTGCTGCCGAATACCAAATCGGCGCGGGTGGCGGTGAACTTCACATCCCCTGTCGCGCGGTCAACGATGTTATAGCTGTTGCGGCCTGTTGGCTGCCATTTGTAGGCCATATCGGTTAGGGTGACGAAGAAATCATTCGTCAGTGCCCCAACGCGGGTGGTGAACACGCCGTGTTTGCCCCCGCCGTGGTTTGCGCCAATCACCCGCATCCCGCCCAGCAGCACGGTCATTTCTGGCGCGGTCAGGCCCATCAATTGCGCGCGATCCAGCAGCATTTCTTCGGCAGAAACGGCATATGCCTTCTTCTCCCAATTGCGGAAACCGTCTGCGACAGGTTCCAAATACTGGAAGCTATCGGCATCGGTCGCCGCTTGGGCAGCATCGCCGCGGCCGGGTGCGAAGGGCACTGTCACATCAACGCCCGCTGCTTTGGCCGCCTGTTCCACGCCGACATTCCCCGCCAGCACGATCATATCGGCGACCGAGGCACCCACGCTGGCCGCGATGGGTTCCAGCACCGCCAGAACGCGGGCAAGGCGGGTAGGCTCGTTGCCTTCCCAATCTTTTTGCGGGGCAAGGCGAATGCGTGCGCCGTTTGCGCCGCCGCGATAGTCAGACTGGCGGAAGGTGCGCGCGCTGTCCCATGCAGTAGCCACCATATCAGCCACGCTAAGGCCAGCGGCGGCGATTTTCGCTTTTGCCGCCGCCACGTCATAGCTGGCGTTGCCCGCTGGCACGTTATCTTGCCAGATCAGCAGTTCTTTTGGCGCATCGGGGCCGATATAGCGCGCCTGCGGGCCCATATCGCGGTGGGTTAGCTTGAACCAAGCCCGCGCAAAGGCATCGTCAAACGCGGCGGGATCTGCCATGAACTTCTCGCAAATGGCGCGGTAGATCGGGTCAACCTTCATCGCCATATCGGCATCGGTCATCAGTGGCATCGTCTTGCGCGATGGGTCTTCGACATCGGCAGGCATATCTTCGGGCTTAATCCCAATCGGCTGCCACTGCTGCGCGCCAGCGGGGGAACGTGTCAGCTCCCACTCATAGCCAAACAGCATTTTGAAATAGCCCATGTCCCATTTGGTGGGGTGGGTTGTCCAAGCGCCTTCGATGCCCGAGGTGACGGTATCGCGGCCCACATCGCGGGTGGTGTGGTTCATCCAGCCAAGGCCGCCCTCGGACATATCTGCACCCTCTGGCGCGGGGCCAAGGTTGGCGGCGTTGCCATTACCATGCGCCTTGCCCACGGTGTGGCCGCCAGCGGCCAAGGCCACGGTTTCCTCATCGTTCATCGCCATACGAGCAAAGGTTTCGCGGATATGCAGCGCGGTGCGGGCGGGGTCTGGGTTGCCATTCACGCCTTCGGGGTTGACGTAAATCAGGCCCATATGCACGGCAGCCAGCGGGTTTTCCAGCGTCGAAGGATCATTCAAATCGCCATAGCGGTTTTCCGATGGGGCCAGCCATTCGGTTTCCGATCCCCAATAGACATCCTTTTCAGGGGCCCAAATATCATCGCGGCCCAGCGCGAAGCCGAATGTTTTCAACCCCATGCTTTCATAAGCCACCGTGCCCGCCAGAATAATCAAATCGGCCCACGAGATTTTGTTGCCATATTTCTGCTTAATCGGCCACAGCAGGCGGCGGGCCTTGTCCAGATTGGCATTATCGGGCCAGCTGTTCAGGGGGGCGAAACGAATGTTCCCATGCCCTGCCCCGCCGCGCCCGTCTTGTACGCGGTACGATCCCGCCGAATGCCACGCCATGCGGATCATCAAACCGCCGTAATGGCCCCAATCGGCAGGCCACCATGGCTGGCTATCGGTCATCAAGGCATGAACATCGGCCTTCAGCGCGGCGTAATCCAGCCCCTGCACCGCTTTGCGATAATCAAACCCTGCCAAGGGGTTAGACTTGGCATCATGCTGGTGCAAAATGTCCAAATTCAGGGTTTTGGGCCACCACGCCTGCACGGCGTTTTGGGTTTGGGTGTTGCCGCCATGGGCCACGGGGCATGTGCCTGCGGGAATGTCGCGTCCGTCCATCTGTCGCTCTCCATTTAATAGGGTATCGGGGCAAAGCTGTGCTTTAACCTGATTTAGCGCGGCATTATCACCTTTCCATGAATAAGATAAGTTGAATTAACTGATGGTCTTGATAAGATATTCTTATGAAGAACATCACCCTGCGCCAGCTGCATTATTTCGACACTTTGGCCAGTGCCCTGCATTTTGGCCGCGCGGCGGATGTCTGCGCCATCTCGCAGCCCGCCCTATCGATGCAGATCAAAGAGCTAGAGGCGCAGGCCGCTGCCCCCCTGTTTGAACGCAGCCCAAAGGGCCTGCAACTTACCCCCTTTGGGGCAGAATTCGCTACCCGCGCCCGCGCTATCTTGCGCGAGGTTGCGGGCTTGGGCGATTTTGTGCGCGCCCAAACGGGCGATGGGCTGGCAGGAAAGGTATCGCTGGGCGTAATCCCTACGGTTGCGCCCTATTTCCTGCCGCAGATGATGGCCGCGCTGAACGCATCTTTTCCCGCGCTGGATTTGCGCCTGCGCGAGGCGATGACGCATACATTGCTGGCCGAACTGGGCGAAGGACGCTTAGATTGCGCGATCCTTGCGCTGCCGCTTGCCGCGCCGCACCTGGCGCAAATGCCCCTGTTTGCCGAAGATTTCGTTCTGGTACGCCCTGCCGCAGATGCCGCCCGCCCTGTGCCCGATGCGCAAGGCCTGCGCGAGATGCGGCTTTTGCTGCTGGAAGAAGGGCACTGCTTTCGCGATCAGGCGCTGGCCTTTTGCGCGATGCCCGCAAATGCCCGCCCCAATAATCGCCCGCGCGAGGTGATGGATGGATCGGCCCTAACCACACTGGTGCAAATGGTCGCCGCTGGCATGGGGGTTACGCTGATACCTGATATGGCCGTGGCGGTTGAAACCCGCGCGGCGCAGGTTTGTATCCAGCGTTTTCCCGCACCCGCGCCGCAGCGCCAAATCGGCATGGTCTGGCGCAAAACATCCCCCATTGCGGGGCATTTGGCCGATCTGGCGCAGGTTTTGCGCAGGCAAACAGGGGGCAAAATGGGGGAATAGGTGGGGCATTTATCGCCCGATTTGCGCAGATAACCCATTGCGCGCATCAAATTGCCCCGCCATCATGGCGAAAATCCAGAAGGATACTGTCATGACTGCTGCACGTCTTTTTCAACCCGTCCGCATGGCTGCATTTTTGTGCCTGTGCCTTGGCTCCCCTTCGCTTGCTGCCACATGCAGCGATACCGCGCAGGGCTATGATGCTTGGAAGGCCGATTTCGCCGCCGAGGCTGCCGCCGAAGGCGTGGGCGCGGCGGGGCTGAATGCCTTGGCCGCCACCAGTTATTCCAAAACCACCATCGGCGCTGACCGAAACCAGAAAAGTTTCAAATACCCGCTGGATCAGTTTCTGGCCGTGCGCGGGGCCAATGATATTGCCAGCATCGGCAAAGCCCGCCGCGCCAAGAATAAAGAATTCTACGACAGCCTAGAGGCGGCCTTTGGCGTGCCCGCAGGTATTTTGATTGCCATTCACGGCATGGAAACGGGCTTTGGCAATTTTATGGGCGATACCAATATCGTTTCGGCCATTGCCACGCTGACCTTTGATTGCCGCCGCAGCGATTTTTTCCGCCCCCATCTGATTGGCGCGCTGCGGCTGATTGATCAGGGCACCATAGATGCCGCCAGCATTGGCGCGAAACATGGCGAATTGGGTCATACCCAGTTTTTGCCTGGAAATGCCTTTGAATACGGCCTTGATGGCAATGGCGATGGGAAGATTGATTTGAACAACGCGGTCGATGCGCTGGCCAGCACGGCCAACTTTCTGCGCGCCAAGGGGTGGCAGGCGGGGGTGGGATACAGTGAAGGTCAGCCCAACTTTGCCGTGCTGAACGAATGGAACGCAGCCACCGTCTATCAGCAGGCCATCGCGCTGATCGCCGCTAAGATCGACGGCTAACGCGCGGGGATCAGTTGGCAGTCTGATTTCGCCGCGCTGTGCCTTGGCCAAGGTACAAGGGCATCGCGATATTTGACCCTGCGCGCATATCCGCGCAGTTTGAAGGCAAATTCGCCATTTGGTTGTAATTAAATGAAAAAGGGCTACCTTAAACCTGTAGACCTTTCCAAGATTTGCTTGGACTAGGACAGCGTGATCACCGATGCATAGGTGATCTTGGGCAGCGGCCCCGACCTTGCAAAAGGCAATATGTGCCAAAATCGTTTGCACCCAGCGACATGGCCGCGTTGATCCTTGCATCCGTGCACAATCGCCGCATTGTGGTGATGGGGGTGTCAGGGTCTGGCAAAACCGCCGTTGGCAAGGCTTTGGCGCGCGCCTTGGGGGTTTTGTTCCGCGATGGCGCTGATTTGCACCCTGCCAGCAATGTTGCAAAGATGCGCGCAGGCCAAGCGCTCAGCGATGATGACCGCTGGGGGTGGCTGGAACTGGTGGCCAATTCGCTGCGCCGCGACGTGCCTGTGGTTATCGCTTGCAGCGCCCTGAAGGCGGTGTATCGTAGCCATATCCGCATAGCGGCGGGCACGGCGGTGCAGTTTGTCTATCTGGCGGGCACCCGCGATCTGATTGCCCAGCGCCTTGCAACCCGCCAGCACAACCATTTGCCGCAAGGGCTGCTAGAGAGCCAATTTGAAACGCTAGAACCGCCCAGCGGGGCAGAGGCGATGATCATCCCCATCACCCTGACAGTGGCGCAGCAGGTGGCGATGATCCTAAAGAAATTGGCAACGAGCGCGGCATCTAGCGCGGCATAACATGGGCAATTTACGTGGCGCAGTTGATGTACCTATGGTAGATTGAGCAAAACAACTGGGCAGCGCAAAATGGCACAAAAAACCGATATTGAATGGACAGATGCAACGTGGAACCCTGTGGCTGGTTGTACAAAAGTGGGCCCAGGCTGCGATAACTGTTACGCCGAACGCTTTGCCGAGCGGTGGCGCGGGGTTCCAAACCACCCCTACGAGTTTGGCTTTGACCTGCGGATTTGGCCTGAGCGGCTAAAACAGCCAAAGGCGTGGAGAAAGCCGCGCATGATCTTTGTTAATTCCATGAGCGATCTCTTTCAAAAAGAGATCCCAAAAGAATATGTCGATCAAGTTTTTGACGCGATGGAAAGCGCAGATTGGCATGTCTATCAGGTTTTGACCAAGCGCAGCTCTTTGATGCGCAATTACATCAAAGCCCGATATGACGGCGGCAAAGTGCCTAATCATATTTGGCTTGGTGTTTCGGTCGAAGACGCTGCCTATAAAAGTCGCATCGAACACCTAAAGCAGATCAATTCCGAAGCGCGCTTTATCTCGTTTGAGCCCCTTTTGGGGCCAACTGGTGAAGTTGATCTATCTGGTATTGCATGGGCGATTGTGGGCGGCGAAAGTGGCCCAGGCGCGCGCGCAATGAAAGAAGATTGGGTGCGCGCGATAAAAGACACTTGCACTCGCGATAAAGTTGCGTTCTTCTTTAAGCAATGGGGCGGCGCGCGCCCGAAGTCAGGCGGGCGTATGCTGGATGGTGAGGAATGGAACGGGTTTCCGTGGCAGATTGTGCCAGAGTCTATAATTGCCCAACTGAAAACGGTTTAAGTAAGCGCTTGTAAGGTAAAAGCTGAATGTCGAAAAAGGAGTATGAGTGGATCGATGGGGCAGAGTTACTCCCACACACCGCGCAGAAATTGCGTGTTCTGGGAAGTTATTTTGACGAGTATCTGAGAGTTCGTTGCATGATACCTCAGCAATCTGTCTTCCGACTAGCCATAGTTGATGGTTTTGCTGGAGGTGGCCGTTACAGCAAAGGCGAAGCGGGCTCTCCGCTGGTCTTCATTGAAACACTTCGTCAGGTGGTGGCTGACTTAAAGGTAATTCGCGCAGCTAATGGCATGGCCCCTCTCACGGTTCGCTGTCGGTTAATACTGAATGATGCAAAACCTGAAGTGGCAGATCGCTTGCAATCAAACGTAGCGCCCGTTTTGGCGGCGATAAAAGATGAAGTTAAAGAGTTAGTCATTGAATGCAAGATTCTGTCGCGACCCTTTGAGGAGGTCTACCCTGAGATCAAGACCGATCTTCAAAATGGCAACTTTAGAAACGTCCTGTTCAATTTGGACCAATGTGGCCACAAGTTGGTGATGCGTGAAACCATCGAAGACATATTAAACACATTTCGATCAAGTGAAGTTTTTTTGACCTTTATGGTTCAAACACTTTTGACATTTCTTCAGAAAACCGACCCAGATGGGCTTTTGAGGCAACTAAGGCACCT
>JAIXVS010000001.1 GCA_027482795.1 Rhodobacter sp. | reverse complement strand
GTTTTGCGTCATCGCCCAATCCAGCGGCGCGCGGGTTTGCGTGTATTCCTCCAACGCCGCAGTGTAAGCCGCGACCGCCGCCCCTAGCCGCGCTGTGCCCTGGTCGCGCATCCCAAGGGCCGACAGTGCGTTTCCAAGGTTGTTTTGAGTAGAGGCCCATTCCAGCGGCACACGGGTTTGGGTACGTTCGGATAATGCGACGTGAAAGGCTGCCTCTGCCCGTTCAAGCAGATCTATGCTGTCCGTCTGTTGGCCTAGGGTTGATAACGCATTGCCAAGGCCGTTTTGTGCAAAAGCCCAGTGCAATGGTGACTCGCTTTGGCTAAGATGTTGCAATGCTGTTTCAAACGCATTTACAGCAGCAATCAATTGGTCTTGACCGACATGCATTTCGCCCAAAAGAAGGAGCGACCAAGCTTTTCGCGACAAAGCACGGCCTTTTTGTTCGGAAGTCTCGGCCATATCCAAAGCCATCTTTGCCAAGGCAAGACTGGTTTCCAAGGTGTTCTGGTCGCCAGTTCCCCGAGATTGTTCGTCTAATTCGTTACTTAACTTTAGGATTTCATCAAACAGATTTGCACCCGTGCTGCCGTGCTGCTGCCTCAGTTTATCTATTTCGAAAGCTGCAATTTGCGCGGGCGTCTTTTTGCGAGTTTTTGCAGAGCTTGGCGGTTCTAAGGGGGCTTTAGCCAGCGTTTGCGTGTCGCAATCGCGCAGCTTTTCCAGCTTGTCCCTGCTGCTGGTCAATTCTTGCGCGATCACCGCTTGATTAGCGGGGTCTGGAGTAAAGACATTGCTCAGGCCGTGCTCCAGAAACCCTATCGGATCGCGAAACGCTAACGGGGCGTGAACGTTCAGCTCTTGCGACAAGCTGTGGAAAAACAGATCAGCATCCTGCCCCAGAATCAGCCGCGCATTCGTGCTGTAAGACATGAACTTTTTTGCGTTATCGCTTAGCTTGGCAGGGTCTTGGCTATGAAGGCACCAATAGATGTGCTTATCGCCAAATGTCTGGGCTGCTTGAGTCAATAAGTCCATTATCTGCGGTTCCCGCCCGTCATATCCGACGATCACGATCAAATCGCTGGCCTGATAGATGTTGCGAAAACATGTCACCGCTTCGGGACTATCGGCCATGTTTTTCAAATCGCTTTGCGAATTGCGCATGCGGTAACTGTGAACCGAGCCGTTAATCTGCAAAAGCTGCGGTTGATCGGGGCGAGGATCGATGCGGTAAAGCGACTCGATCCCGTCTGAGACAACAGGAATAACGCCTGCCCGCGCATAGCCTTCTAGTGCCAAAAGATCAAAATTGGTGGTGATCGTTGTCGCAATCCACTTGTTGCGCGCGAGTTCGCCCAAAGCCAAATGTGCCCAGTTTATCTTTGGATTTGCGTTCTTGATAGTGGCTTTGAACAGCTTGGATACATCGGTTGGTGATGTGTGAACTTCGGCAAAAAGCGCATCGTAGATTTGGCCCCAATTCAATTGATCGGGGGTTTTTGTTGCAATATCGTAATGACCTTTTAGGTAGCCCGCGCTATGTGCGACGGCAATCAACGCTTTTGCGGGGTCGGAAATAAACTTGTTTGTCAATTGTTTGCACAGCCGCTTGACCTCTGACTTAGCTATGTCGGATGCAGACATGATCCCAGCAGTGACCGAGCATCCCGCGCCGATGATGAATGTAATTGGGGCAAGGCCATCAGCATTGCGCAGTAAAGTCATGCGACTGGCAAGGTCGCGGACAGTGCCAATCTGTGGTTCTGCAATGGCCATCAATACAACCCAGAGTATTTCTCACACAGTTGCACAGGGTAGCAAACCAATCAACCCACCCCCTTTTTCCCTCTTGCCCCGCATCCCCTGCCCCGTTAAATGGTGCGGAACGGAAGCGTGGCTGAGAGGCCGAAAGCACTCGGTTGATAACTGAGCGTAGGGGGAACCCTACCGTGGGTTCGAATCCCACCGCTTCCGCCATCTACACCCCCAGCGCGCCAATGTTTCGAGTTTTGCCTGCGAGAACCGTTATTTTGCGGGTTTGATCTGCCCACCCAGCAGAATGCGCCTATTTACGCGGGCTTTGGCGGGGCGGTTGTGTCGCGTTGAATAAGGGTCAGGGCGGGCAGCGCTTCGGTTTGGGTTTGGGGATCGCCCGCAATCAGGCGGTGCAAGCGATGCGCGGCGCTGCGGCCTAGGTGGCGGATTGGTTGTGCAACCGTGGTCAGTCGCGGCAAGACAAAGGCCGCGGAGGGGATATCGTCAAACCCGATAATCGACAGATCCTGCGGGATGCGCAGGCCCAGATCATGCGCGGCGTGGATCGTGCCGATGGCGGCGATATCGGTCAGCCCGATCAGGGCCGTTGGACGATTTGCCAAGGCGCGGCTGGCCAGATCATAGGACTGGGCGAAATCATGGGTTGTGCCCACCTGCTCGGAAACGGGCTGAAGCCCGCTTTGCGCCAGCGCCGCCCGCACCCCCGCAAGACGCCGCTGGATGGATTGGCTGTGCTGGGGCGCGCCAATGACGGCGATGGTGCGGTGGCCCAAATCGATCAGATGCTGCGCCATCATCCGCCCGCCAAGATCATGATCAATTACAATCGCGTCGCTGGCATAGCCGTGCAAATCGCGGTCTACCGCCACAATCGGAATGCCGTGCGCGCGCAAGGGGGCAAAATGGGCAGCGCCCGCTTCGGCGCTGGCTGCGATAACCCCGCCCACGCGGCGCGACAGGAACATCGCCACATAGCGCGCCTCGTGCGCGGCGCTTTCGGCGGTGCTGCAAATGAACGACTGATAGCCCAGATCGAACAGGGCCTGTTCCATCGCATGGGCCAAAATGCCAAAGAATTGCACATCAATCGACGGCAACAAGATACCCACCAGATTGCTTTTGCCACCCCGCAAAACCCGCGCATCGCTGCTGGGTTGGTAATTGGTTTGGGCAATCGCCGCCTGAACTTTGGCGCGCAAGTCAGCCGACACATAGCCGCTGTTGTTCAGCACACGCGATACCGATGCCACCGATGTCTGCGCCAGTTTCGCGATGGTTTTGATACTTGCCACGGAACGCCTCGATCTGATGTGAAATCGTTACCACTGTAGGATTGACAGGTCTATAGGCGATGCAATACCAATATGTAATCGATACCATAGGGGAAAAGATATGAAAAGCGCGCGGATGAACAGGCTTTTTGGCACGTCGGGAAATTGCTTTGACGTGGCCATAGACCACGGCATGTTTAACGAGCCTAGCTTTTTGGCGGGTATCGAGAATATGCAAAAGGCAATCCAAATCATCGCCGATGCCAAGCCTGATGCCATTCAACTTCCCCCCGGAACGGCAAAAATTTTGCAATCCATCGCAGGCAAGGATCGCCCTGCTTTGGTGTTGCGCAGCGATATTGCCAATGTCTATGGCAACCCTTTGCCCAAAGCGCTGTTTTCCGAAGTGATCGACAGGCCTGTTGAACAGGCTTTGGTGCTGGATGCGGCCTGCGTTGTGGTCAACCTATTGATGCTGCCCGATCAGCCCGAGGTCTACCGCGCCTGTGTGCGCAACGTGAACGCGCTGAAACGCGAGTGCGAGATTTACGGAATGCCGCTGATGGTGGAACCCTTGGTCATGCAAGACAACGCCAAGGGTGCCTATATGGTTGACGGGACGATTGACAAAATCCTGCCCTTGGTGCGGCAGGCGGCGGAACTGGGGGCGGATATTATCAAAGCCGATCCGTGCGATAATGTG